>JAJYDP010000567.1 GCA_021777365.1 Chloroflexota bacterium
CGAGCCGCCGGCAGCGCGGGCCTCCTGCCGCAGACAGGCGCCTCGCTACGGAAGACGGGCGCCTCGCTACGGATCGCCTTCGGACGAACCCCGCAGGCCGTAACTTGTCCGAGTGTTCAATCACCGGCCACAGGGTAGCGCTCCCGACCGGACGCCGAGTCGATCAGCCCAGGAAGCCGCACGATCAGCGCAGGAAGCCGCTCCTGAGCGCGCGCACGCGCCCGAGACGCGGGATGATGCGGGTCACGCTGTGGGAATGGTCGGCCGCGCCGTGGGGACGGCCGGCCCGGCCACGGCAGACGTGCGTCGCATGGCCACGGCCAGGATGATCTCGGCGGTGCGCTCGTAGCCGAGCGCACCGGTGTTGCAGAGGAGCGTGTACAGCAGCGGGTCGCGCCACTTCACCCCGTAGACCCCGTGCAGGTAGGCGGCGCGGTTGGCGTCGGTCTCGCGCATCCGCCGGCGCGCGACGGACGCGGAGATCACCTCGCGCGCCATCACGCTCTCCGCCCGGACCGCGTCGTCTGCGTACAGGAAGACGTGGGTCGCATCCCGGCGCTCCTTGAGCACGACCGACGCGCCGCGCCCCACGATCACCGCGTTGCCCGTGCGGGCAACTTCGAGGATCACCTGTCGGGTGAGCTCGAGGATCGCCAGCCGCGGATCGTAGGCGGGGTCGGGGTAGGGCACCTCCCAGACCATGCCGGCCCCGACGGCGATCGGCCCGAACGAGGCGATCACGCGCGCGAGCAGGCGCGAGGGATGCTCGTCCTCGGCCTCCACGACGGAGGGGTCCAGGCCGGCGCGGCGGGCGACCTCGGCGATCAGCCACTTGTCGACGAGCTCCGCGCCGAGCCGCTCGGCGACGATCTGCGCGACGCTCGCGCCGCCGGCGCCGTACTGCCGCGCGATGGTGATGACCGGCATGGGCTATACTCCCGACCCTGCGACTATACATGATCGTGGAGTGATTGGTGAGCGACTGGTCTCCCGATACGCGCCGGGCCCTGGGCGCCTACCTGCGCGCGGTGGCGCTGGCCGACCCCTTGCAGCGCGAGCTGGCCCGCACCTACGGCGTGGCGCTCGGCGATCTCCACGCCCTGCGGCTGCTGCGCGACCTGGGGGAAGTGGCGATCAGCCGCCTCGGCGCCGCGCTCGAGCTCAAGCCCTCCAGCGCAACGAACCTGGTGGACCGGCTCGAGGCGGCGGAGCTCGTCGAGCGCCGCGCGGACCCAGCCGACCGGCGGGTCACCACGCTGCGGCTCACCGCCCGGGCGCACGAGGCGCTCGGCGATCGGGCGCTCTTCGAGTCCAGCGGCCTGGTGCGGCGCGTCGAGCGGCTGGCGCCGGGCGAACGGCTGCTCCTGGCGACCCTCCTGGAGCGCCTGCTGGAGCCCGGGCCCGAAGCCGGCGCGGCGCTCGACGAGACCCCTGCGCCGCGGACGGCACGGCAGTCTCCCGCTGTCACCGGCGGCGTTCCCCAGCCCGGCCTCGCCGGGGCGGAGCGGGCGCGATGACGAACACGACGTCGCCCCGCGGAGGTCTGGCCCACCTCCCGTACAAGTGGGTCGCCCTGTCGAACACCACGCTCGGCGGGTTGATGGCCGCGATCAACGCCACGAGCCTGATCATCGCGCTGCCCGCCATCTTCCGGGGCATCCAGCTCGATCCGCTCGACCCCGCCAACTTCAGCTACCTGCTGTGGGTCCTGATGGGGTACCTCCTGGTCACCGCGGTGGTGGTGGTCACCCTCGGCCGGATCGGTGACCTGTACGGCCGGGTCCGCATCTACAACCTGGGGTTCGTGATCTTCACACTGGCCTCCATCGGGCTGTCGGCGACCTGGAGCACGGGTGCGGCCGGGGCCATCGAGATCATCGCCATGCGCATGGTCCAGGCGGTGGGGGGCGCGATGCTGATGGCGAACTCGGCGGCCATCCTGACCGACGCGTTCCCCTCCAACGAGCGCGGCATGGCGCTGGGGATCAACCAGATCGCCTTTCAGGCCGGGTCCTTTCTCGGGCTCATCCTGGGGGGCCTGCTCGCCGCGGTGGACTGGCGCTGGGTGTTCCTCCTCAACGTGCCCGTGGGGATCGTCGGGACGATCTGGGCGTACCTCGCCCTGCGGGAGCTCGGCGAGCGGCACCCGGCGCGCATCGACTGGGCGGGCAACGCCACGTTCGCGGCTGGCCTGGGCCTCCTCCTGATCGGCATCACCTACGGCATCTCACCGTACGGGACCGCGACGATGGGCTGGGGCAACCCGTTCGTGATCGGCTCGATCGTGGGTGGGGCGGTCCTTCTCGTTGCCTTCCTCCTGATCGAGCGACGGGTCGCGGCGCCGATGTTCCACCTCCACCTCTTCCGCATCCGGGCCTTCAGCGCCGGCAACCTGGCGGGTCTCCTGAGCGCGGTCGGGCTGGGCGGCCTGCAGTTCCTGCTGATCATGTGGCTGCAGGGGATCTGGCTCCCCCTCCACGGCTACACGTTCGAGCAGACGCCGCTCTGGGCGGGCATCTACATGCTGCCCCTGACGGTGGGCTTCGTCGCGGCGGGACCGGTGTCCGGGTGGCTGTCGGACCGCTACGGCGCGCGCCCCTTCGCGACTGGCGGCATGCTCCTGGCCGCCCTCTCGTTCGCGCTGCTGATGGCCCTGCCGGCGAACTTCGCCTACCCGGCGTTTGCGGGCGTCATCCTCCTCAACGGCGTGGCCTTCGGGATGTTTGCCTCCCCCAACACGGCGGCCATCATGAACAGCGTGCCGGCCGGGTATCGGGGCGCCGCCTCGGGGATGCGCGCGACGTTCCAGAGCACCGGCATGCCGCTCTCGATCGGCGTCTTCTTCACGCTCATGATCGGGGGGCTCTCGGCGAACGTCCCGGGCGTCATGTACCGCGGCCTCACCGCCAACCACGTCGCCGCGGGCGTGGCCACGTCCCTCTCCCACCTGCCGGCGGTGGGCTACCTGTTCGCCGCCTTCCTCGGCTACAACCCGCTGCGCACGCTGCTCGGACCGAAGCTGCTCTCCGCGCTTCCCGCCGCGAACGCGGGACGCCTCGTGAGCACGAGCTTCTTCCCCTCGCTCATCGCGGGCCCCTTCCACGACGGGGTGGAGGTGGTCTCGATCTTCTCGATCGTCATCTTCCTCGTGGCGGCCACGGCCTCCTGGCTGCGCGGCGGGCGCTACGTACATGACGAACTGGAGGCCGAGCAGCTCGAGGCCGGCCTGCTGGCCGGCGAGGCAACGGCCTCGCCGCACGGTCAACGATCGGTGCGTGTCGGCGCGTCGTTCGACCCCGTGGGCGACGACGACTGACGCGACGATCACCCGAGGTGCGGCGTCGGTCCTCGCGCGGCGTCGGGCACACCGTCCGCGTCGAACCATTCGTGCCGATGATCACCCGAGGTGCGGCGACGCTCCTCGAGCGGCTCCCGGAGCCGGGGCCTGCGGAAGTCGTGGGGCCGGGCACGGCACGGGATGCCGTCGCGGCCCCATCGGTCCCGGACCGGGCTCGATGCCGGTTGCGAGCGGTTCCTCTACCTGCTGACCCTGGAGTGGGAGCCCCCTACGAAGACTCACCGGTGATCGCCTCCTGGCCCCTCCTGATCGTGGGCCCGCTTTGCGACGCGATCTTCTTCACGATCAGTGAACAGCGGGCCGGGGGGAGCCCGGTGCGCGCATCCGGCGGGCGCACGGTCACGATCGGTTGCCCGGCGCGGCGGTCCGGCAGGGTCCAGGACGGCCCAGATCGACTCGCACGGGCCCGTAGGCCGGCGTCGACAGCACGCCAGCGCCCCGGAACCTTCGCGGAGAGCCTTCGACTGTTCACTGATCGTTGAATTGCGCCGGTCCTTCGCGATCCTGCCACCCCGCCGCGCGCCCCGACCGCGCACGCAGCCCCCGCTCGGTGACCGTGGCGAGTCACATCTCGGATCCGCGCCCGGCACCTCCGCGCGGGCCCGGCACCCGATCCGCGCTCGGCACCTCCGCGCCGGGCCCGGCATCGTGCGGCGCGAACGGGTATCCTGCCTCTTCGGTGGTTGGGCGACGATCGGCCATCGTGCGTTCGGCGCCACCCGCCCGGCAGAGGCCAC
>JAJYDP010000568.1 GCA_021777365.1 Chloroflexota bacterium
TCCGAGCCAGACCGGCTGTACCCCCCGGACGTCTGCCGCCACCACTGGCACCAGCAGGATCGGTTGATCACGGGTGTGATGTCGTCGAAACGCTCGCTCGTCGCCGGCCGTACGCCGATGTTATCCGCACCCTTGGATGCACCCGTGCTCGACGTCATGACGCGCGCAGTCTGCCATGGGCTCGTTCGGCCACCAAGCCCTGGCGCCGCAAGCGGCAACAGCGCGGACGGGCAGCTTCCCTGGCCGGGTATCACGCGTGATACCATGCAGCTATGACCGAGGTGACGATCCGGGAGCTGCGCAACCATGGCGGCGATGTCGTGGACCGCGTCGCTGCCGGTGAGCGGCTGGTGGTCACCCGCGCCGGAAGGCCGGTGGCCGAGCTTCGACCGCTGCCGCCACGCGGAGCATCGGCGTCGGTGCTCCTGGCGCGCTGGAGGAGGCTGCCACCGCTCGATGGGGCAGTGCTCCGCCGCGACCTTGACGCCACGCTCGATCCCCGGCTGTGAGCGCCGCGCGGGCCGGGCTGCTCGACACCAGCACCCTCATCCTGCTCCCGTGTCTGCGCGATCCCGCGGCGCTGCCAGACCAGCCGCGCATCTCGACGATCACGCTGGCCGAGCTGTCGGTCGGACCGCTCGTGGCGACGACCGATGCGGAGCGGGCCGCGAGGCTCGCGCACCTGCAGCAGGCTGAAGCCGACTTCGACCCGCTCCCCTTCGACGCCGACGCTGCCCGCGCGTTCGGCCAGGTGGCCGCTTCCATGCGCCGCTCGGGGCGCAAGCCGGGCGCACGGGCCTACGAGGCGATGATCGCCGCGATCGCACTGGCCAACGGTCTGCCCCTCTATACCTGCAACCCGACCGACTTCGTCGGCATCGACGGGCTCGAGGTCGTCGCCGTCGCCCACCCCGATCAGCGCTGATCACGGCCAGGGGCTTCCCGGGGCCTCGGGCCGTGGACTGACGACACGGCCCGAGGCCGCACCCGGTTTGTCGGATCGAGCCGTCTCGCCCCGACCTTTTCGCGCACGAACCCGGGACATTGAGTTGCCGGGTCGGTTCAAGATGGATGGATCGCTCGATGGCGTCCACGCGGTCGTCGGGTTATCAGGTGCCGATGCGGGCCAGCAGCCGTCCGGACGCGGGCGAAGGCCTGGGCCTGGGCCTGGTCGGCCTCGGCCGAGCCGAGCGGCAGCCGGCGGTAGAGGGCGACGCCCTGCGATCCGAGGCCGCCCACCGAGGCGAAACGGTCGGCCAGGATGGCGCGGGCGGTGCGTACGGACCGGACATCGCCGAAGGCCCTGATGTCGGCGGCGACCTCGTCCACATCGAGATGGCGCAGCACGTAGTCGATGTCGTAGGCATCCTTGGGCTTGTCGCGCGACCCCATGGCCAGCGTTTTCAGCACGATGAACGCCGCGGGTGCAGCCACCCGAACGCGGGCCTGGTGATGGCGCCCGTCCGGCAGCAGGCCGACGAGCGCGCGCTCCACGGCGGCCTCGCGAACGGGCTCGGCTCCCTCCGTTCGCCGGGCCAGCGGCTCACCGCCTACCCGCTCGTGACGGTGGGCGCATGGGGTTCTGGGCGTGACCGGCGCAAGGAGATCGATCTCGACCGCGATCTCCCGCTCTCCCACCAGCACGGTCCGCGACCATCGGAATGGCTGATCCCCCTGGAGATAGCCTCGCTCCCGCATGGAGCTGCGCGATCGTCCGGTAGACCTCCTCGGGTACGCCGAGCGGATCCACGATGAGATCCACATCGAGCGTGCCGACATACGGCTCGTCGCGCGGGTCTACCGCGGCCAGAGCAGGTCTCGCTCTCGAAGCGTTGCGGCGGCCTCGGCCGCGGCGCCTTCGCGACGGACGAGGTCCACGTACATCTGCGGCCGGCTGACGACGCGGAGCCCCTGGGTTTCGAACGCGCCATCGAAGATGCCCGCATCCGCTGACAGATGGAGGATGACGTTGCCTCCCCGGGGCACCGTCGTGAGCTCGAGCAGTTCGTCCCATGGATCGGCAAGGTCGGTCACGTAGAGCTCGACTCGGCTGTACCGTGCGTACGGGGAGACGCGGTCGGCCGCCGCCTCTGCCGTCAGTGCATAGCCGGGAGACGGCGAGACGTCGGCGATCCGGTGGAGGAGGGCCTCCAGCCCACCGAAGAGGCTGACCGCCTCGCGAACCTGCTCCGCCTGGGGCCTGGACGCGACCCAGGCGTCAAGGAGGCCCCCGGGATCAGCCGGCCGAGTGGCGCGCCGTGCGCGTTCGACGTATGCGTCGCGAGCCAGGGTCTTGAAGGTCCGGCTCACGAACCCCTCGGTCGCACCGGCCCGGTCGGCCATCTCCGCCACGGTCCAGGGCCGGCGCGGATCGACGAGCCGTACGACGTGAGCGTCGACGGGTGGGAATGCGACGATGCGGACCGATATCCGTTTCAGGCTCGGCTCTACTCCTGACGACGCGCCATTGTTCAAGCGCCGCCTCGTGCAGGACGAGGGCGCCCGCAGCATGATGGGCCCGTGGACAGTGCTCTGGAGGCGCTCGCTCGACGCTTCGCGCAGGGCGCGCACGAGTTCGCAGGCTGCCCGCTGTATCAGCAGCTCTGTCGGTCGGTGGCCGCCGACGAGCGGCTGCTGGCCATCGCGGCGGAGCGACGGGCGGGGCAGCAGCCCACGAACCTGCTCCTGGCCGCGGTGCAGTATCTGCTCTTCGAGGAGCCGACGGACGAACTGGCACGCTGGTATGTCTCGATCGAGGGTGCTGGGGCGCGGCCGCCGGAGACCGCCGGTCCTGCGTTCGCCGCGTTCTGTCTGCGGCGGCGCGACGCGCTCGTCGAGCTGCTGCGCACGAAGCTGGTCCAGACGAACGTCGTCAAGCGCGCCGCGGCGCTGCGACTGGGGCTTGCCCACGTCGCCCGACGCACGGACGGACCCGTCACGTTGATCGAGATCGGCGCGAGCGCCGGGGTGCTGCTCGCCTTCGACCGCTACCGCTACCGGCTGGCGGGGCGCATCTGGGGGCGATCTGACTCGCCGGTCGAGATCGCCACCGACTGGCGCGGCACCCCGGACACCCTTCCCGACCCTGACCGGATCCCCACCATCGCGCGGCGCTTCGGGATCGACCTCTCCCCCATCGATCCCCGTGACCCGGCAGGGCGCCGCTGGCTGCGGGCGCTCGTGTGGCCGGGCAACGAGGCCGAGTGGGCGCTCCTCGAGCGCGCGCTCGATCTCCTCGCGGACGACCCGCTGCGTGTCATCGCCGGCGACGCGATCGAGGTCCTGCCCCGCCTGCGCTCTGCGGACCTCGCCTCGGGTGGTCCGCTCGTGGTGTTCCACGCCGCCACCCGCGCGCATCTGCCGATCGATCGCCGTGAGGCATTCGACCAGGCGATCCGCGATCTAGGAAAGGACCGGCCGCTCTTCTGGCTGTCACTCGAGGGCACCCGCGAGCCACTGGCGGAGCTGGGCGGAGCCTCCGTCCCCCTCCACCTGCTTCAACTTGTCGAGGTCGAGAGGGGCCGGGAGCAGAAGAGCGAGCGGCTCGCCATATTCGAGCCACACGCGGAGTGGGCGATGCCGTTGGCGGCACCTGAGCTTCGCCATTCGGGGCTGTGATCACCCGACCGCAGCCAACCGCCGAACGGCGACCCGCGCCACGATGCGCACGTTCACTCGTAAAGGCTCGGCTCTACTCCTCTCGCCCCGACCATAACCACCTCATCGGCTCCGAAGGCCTCCGCCAGCCCGTGCTCGATGGCGGTCTCGGTGGGCTCGATCTCGATCCGACGGATTCCGAGCGCCCGCACCCGCGCGAAGAGCGCCTCGGCGAGTGCCCGGCGTGCCTCGGGCTCTCCGTCCGCCCAGAGGGTCGGCAGGTCGCGTAGGTACGCCACGACCTCGGCCGCGCTCAAGGGTGCCCGGGCGACGACCTGGCGGGCAGCCTGCGCCTCGGCGTCGAGCCGGCGCATGGTGGCCTCCAGCCCGACCGGATCGCGGGTGCGCTTGTAGCGCGCGAGGGCGCGGTCGCGCTCCCGCTCGATCCGCTCTTGGGCACCAGGGTCTGGATCCGCTCCACCCGAC
>JAJYDP010000569.1 GCA_021777365.1 Chloroflexota bacterium
CCGTTGGCGCGTCGGCACCGGTCGACAGATCCATTGACCCTCGGCTGCGCCACATCCCCTCATTACACTCGTCAGTCTTAGACTGAGCAGCCTAAAACAGCGCAGAGTGCCGACCATGTTCGTCGATCGAGCCGCGGACCTGGACGATCTCGTGACCCGATGGGGACCCAGGCCGCAGTTCTACGTGCTCTGGGGCCGGCGACGCGTCGGGAAGTCTGCCCTGATCCGGGAGTTCGCCGCGACCAGGGACTCCATCATCTACCAGGCCGTGACCGGCACGGTCACCGACCAGCTTTCGCTGCTCACGCGTCGCATCCGGGCCTGGCGGGACGACCCGGTGCTCGCCGCGGCACCACTGGCCAACTGGGATCAGGCCTTCGCCTACCTCGAGAACGTCGGGCGCGTCCGCAGGGCGTCGGGCGACCCGCTCCTGATCGCACTCGACGAGTTCCAGTACCTGTACGCGTCCGATGACACGATCATCAGCCGTCTCCAGGAGTTCCTGGATACCGCCAGGCACGACGACCTGCCCCTGTTCGTGATCGTGTCGGGCAGCGCCATCGGCTTCTTCGAGGAGCGAATCCAGGTCGGCCAGGTCTTCGGACGCCGGACCGCCGGCGGCCTGCTCCGACCGTTGTCGTACCGGGATGCGGCGATGTTCTTCCCGGACTGGTCGCCAGTCGATCGAATACGGGGCTGGGCGGTGCTCGGCGGAATGCCGTACTACCTGGAGCAGTTCGACGCGCGGCACGGCCTCGAATGGAACATCCGGGAGCGCATGCTGCGCCGCAACCAGGTGCTCTACAACGAGGCCGACCTGCTGCTCCGCGAAGAGCTGCGCGACGCACCCACGTACCAGTCCGTACTTGCGGCCATCGCGGATGGGCAGACGAAGAACGCCGACATCGCGACCCGCTCCGGCGTGCCCGCCAACAACCTCTCGACCATCCTCACGCGGCTCGAGCGCCTGCACCTCGTGGAGCGCACGGTACCGTTCGGCGAAGACGCGGCGGGATCGAGGCGCGGCCTGTGGACCATCCTGGACAACTACCTGGCGTTCTGGTTCGCCTTCGTGCGCCCGAACCTGACCGACCTCGAAGCCGGGCGCGGCGACGCGATCTGGCGGGAGGAGATCCGGCCTGCGCTCGACAGGTTCATCTCCAGGCCCGCGTTCGAGCGAGTCTGCCGCGAATACGTTCGGGGAGCCATCGGGCGCGACCCGCGCCTGCCCGATCGTGGCGACGTCGGCGAGTGGTGGGGACCGTATACGGCCCGCGACGACCAGGGCGCCATCGTGACGGAGCAGCGACAGGCGGACGTGGTCGTCGGCACCCCGAAGCGCGTGACCCTGGTGGGCGAGTGCAGGTGGAGCGATTCGCTCGTCGATACGGATGCCCTGCGACAGCTGCGCGGCGTGGCCGCAGCCGTCCCGGGGACCACCGCTGCGACGCGCCTGGCGCTCTTTGCCCGCGAGGGTTTCACGGACCGCCTGGAGGCGATTGCCGAGCAGGAGGGGCTGCTCCTGTTCACGAGCGCCGATCTACTCGACGGCTCACGCGGCGCCGCGGTGGCTGCCACACTGCTGGCCGGCGAACTGGAGTCAGAGGGAGCGCGAGGATGACCGACTGGCCCGGCGGGACGCCGGGACGACTGGACGGCGTGGCCTGGGGCCGGCTGGACTCCCACGCCGACGACCGCGGCGCGTTCCGCGAGATCTGGCGAGCGACCTGGTCCGGCGGGACGGGCGAGCGGTTCGCGCAGGCCAACCTGTCGAGCAGCCGGGCGCGCGTCCTGCGCGGCCTCCACTACCACCGCCGCCAGATGGACCGCTGGACCATCGCCCGCGGGCGCGCGCTCGTCGCGCTCGTCGACGTGCGGCCCGTCCTGGCCGACCTCTCCGCGGCGGCGCTCGTCGAGACGCGCGAGCTCGGCCCGGACGAATGGGTCGTGATCCCGTCCGGCGTGGCGCACGGCTTCTACGCGTTCGAACCCACCGACCTGCTGTATTTCGTGACGAACGAGTACGACGGCACCGACGAGCTCGGCTTCGCCTGGGACGACCCCGAGGTGGGCGTCCCCTGGCCCGACCGGGACCCGATCCTCTCGGCGCGCGACCGCTCGAACCCGACGCTCCGGGAGCTCGTCCGCTCGCTGCGCTGAGGGCGGGGTCCGCGGCGTGGCGGGGCGGCCGGCGCACCGGCCCAACGCTCACCGCAGATGGCGCGGCCCGGGCAAGAGGCCACTCTCGCCCGGGCCGGGGTCAGCGGGGGGTCGCGGCCCCGCTGGTTACTTGCCGATCGTGAACGAGGAGGACGCCGCGCTTCCCGTGTAGAAGGCGGCGTCGGCGGCGGTCGGAGCATACGTCGCGGTCAGCGCGTACGTGCCGACGTGCTGCTTGAGCTTGAGGCTGATGCTCGCGACCCCGCTCGCGTTGGTGGTCGCACTGACGGTCTGCGCGCCGAGGACGAAGGTGACCACCTTGCTCGCGAGCGCCTTGCCGGTGGCGTCCTTCAGGGTCGCCGACAGCGCCACCGTCTTGTTGGGCCCGCCCTGGATCGCCCCGGTGTACGTCACCGCGGTCGCCTTCTGGACGAGCGTGATCGTGCCGCCGGCCGCGGCGGCGTTGTAGAGGCCGTCACCGGCGAAGGAGACGTTGGTCGCGTACAGGCCCGCGGCGAGCCCCGGGGTGTACGCGAGGGTCGCGCCGCCGGCCGCGCCGGTGGTGGACGACCCCACGCTCGTGCCGTCGACGGAGAACGTCACCGAACGGCCGGAGACCGCCTGGCCGAACTCGTCGGTCAGCGAGGCGCGGAGCGAGGTGGGCGTGTCGAACGTGCCAGCGCTGGGAGCCACGTACGAGGCGGTCACGTCGCGCTTGCGGACGGTCACCGTGGTGGTGTCCGAGGCGCACGCGCCCCACCGGTCGCAGGAGGTGAGCGTGGCCGTGTAGAGGCCCGGCGCCGCGTACGCGTGGGTCGCGGACGCTCCGCCGCTGGCAGACGGTGTCCCGTCCCCGAAGTCCCAGCTGTAGGAGAGGGTGGACTGGTCGTTGGCGCCCGGATCGACGGCGCTCCCGCTGAGCGTGATGGGCTGCCCCCACGCGCCGCCCACCGCGGGCCCGGCGCTGACCGCCGGCGGCAGGTTGTCCACGGTCACCGAGAACGTCGTGGTGGAGGTGAGGCCGGTCACGTCGGTGGCCGTCAGCAGGCCGCTGTACGTGCCCGGGCCCTGGAAGGTGTGCTGCGGGAACTCACCGTAGGCAACCCCGCCGTCGGAGAAGTTCCACTGGAGGGTGGGGAAGCCGCAGATCGAGGATGAGCCGGAGCCGTCGAAGCCGATCGGACTGCCCTCGTTGCCCGTGTAGGGACCTCCGGCACTGGCCACGGGCGGGATGTTGTTGGGCTGGACGGCGCCGAGGTCGAAGGTCGCGCCGGCCCCCGACATGGAGATGGTCCCGGCCGAGGTGCCAAGATCGTCCGTCTCGCCGTAGGCCTGCACCGTGTCTTCCTTGAGCGGGATCACGGGGTCCGGGAACGCCGCCCCCACGTCCCACACGAGGCCGGTGTCCACGCTGATTCCCGCCGTCGTCGAAAGCGCTCCCAGCGTGTAGACGAGCTCGTCGCCCGCTCCCACGGTGCAGGGGATGGAGAAGGTGTCGGTGATGGGCGTCTCGCCCAGTGACAGGGGGGCGGTCCCGCCCGGGTTGCCTCCGAACGTGGCACTGCGCAGCGTCGCGATGCCCTGCGGGGTGATCGTCACCCTTGCGGAGAGGCCGAGGTTCACATACGGGCCGATGTACAGGTACGGCGTCGGGATGAGCCCGATCTGGCTGCTGGAGAGGTTGCAGACGTAGTCGCCGCCGGCGGCCATCAGGTCGCACGGACCGGTCATCGAGAATGTCGGGTTCCCGAGGCTCAGCGGTCCGATCCCGAGCCACGAGGCCTGCAGGTCGTTGAGGGTGTAGTCGATGGTGAGCGAACCGGACGAGGTGCGCGTGTAGGCGTCGCTGGGATCGAGGGCGCGGCCCTGTCGCACGAGGTTGGGATCCCAGGTCGTGCTCAGCGCGGCGGCCTGGGACCAC
>JAJYDP010000570.1 GCA_021777365.1 Chloroflexota bacterium
GCTCGACCGGATGCTCGACCCCGACCTGCCGCCCGACCCCGATGCCCTCGGCATCGCGTCGACCGAGCTCGACCCGCATCGCGCCGCCGAGGCGGCGGAGGTCCGCGCCGAGGTGCAGCGGGCGATCGAGGTGCTCCCGTTCCGCCAGCGGACCGCCGTCGTCCTGCGGCTCGTGCTCGGCCTCGACTATGCGGATGCGGCGCGGGCCATGGACGTGCCGCTCAACACCTTCAAGAGCCTCCTGCTGCGCGGCACCCGTCAGCTCCGCGAGACGCTCGCGGACCGGCTGGAGGAGGCGCCGGGGGAGGGGACCTCGGGCGGCAACGGATCGTCGGGCGCCGAGTCGAGGGATCGGATCGCGGTCAGCGTGCAGCGATCCGGCAGCGGGCGCTTCGACACCCGTCCGCTGGCACCGGAACCCGAGCAGTCTGCAGTGGTGAGCGCCTCGGACTGACACGAGTTCCCTGCGACGGGCCTGCGCGGCAGCCCCGCCGGCCGGCCCATGACGAAAGTACCCCCACCCCAAACCGCAACCTTTCAGCGGCGTGACGGCTTTACCTCTATGTGAGCCAGTGCACGTCTGCCCACGCGCTGATCGACGCCTTCGTCGCCGAAGGCCTCTCGCGCGCGGACGCGGCCACGCTGTCCGATCACGTCCGCGATTGCGCCGCCTGCGCCGCCCGGCTCCGCAGCGTGACCCGGCTCGCCGACCTCCTCTCGTCCCTCCCCGAGGTCGAGCCCGCTCCCGGGTTCGAGGCACGACAGTTCGCCGCCGTGCTGGCCGACCGGGCGCGCCGCGGCGAGCACCGCTCCTGGCTGTCGGACCTGCGCGTCCAGATCGTCCGCGGGATGCTGCGCACCACGGGCACGCTCGCCGCCACGATCACCGCCGTCGCGCTGCTCGGCGCCGCGTTCGTGCTGGCCGCCTCGAACCTGTTCTCGGGGATCGCCCAGGTCGTGCTGCCCGCGCCGCACACGCCGCACGCGACGGCTCCGCTCGTCGCCGCCGCGCCGACGCCCGCGCCGACGGTGTCGGCCGTGACCATCACCCCGACGCCCACGCCCCAGCCCACGCCGGTGCCGACGCCGCGCCCGACCCCGATCGTCACGCCGACGCCCGTGCCGGCGACCCCCACGCCGCAGCCGACCGAGCAGCCCACGCCGACGGGCGCGATCCCCACGCCGACTGCCACCGTGCAGCCCGCCCCGACACCCACGCCTGAGCCGTCCGCATCCGCCGGCAAGTGCCGGCGCTCGCCGTACGGCTACATCTGCTACTCGCCTTCACCGAGTCCGTCCGCGACGGCCACGCGGCCGTCCGCGGCACCCACGCCGGCCACCTCGGCCGAGCCACTGGCGTCGCCCAGCGCGACGCCCACCTCATTGCCGTAACTGCGGGGCGGGCAGTGCCCGTCTCGCCGTTCCGGGCCTTCCGGAAGGCGTAGGGATAAAGGGAGCACCGGGACCTGTCCAAGGAGGGGAAGTGCTCGAGGAGATCCCGGGACCCCGGCTCTGCGGAGCCGGACACCAGTCGCAATCTCTTTAGGAGGTTCACGAACTTGGGTATCACTAAGAAGGCGATCAGCCTCGGCACCACTGCCGCGCTGCTCGCCTCGCTCGCGGCGGTCGTCGTGGCTCCGGCCGCGGTGTTCGCTTCGACAAGCGTGACGTCGGCCGGCGTTGTGCCGATCGGCGGCACCTCGACCGGCACCGCGTCGTTCCAGTTCTGCGAGAACGCGGCCGGCGATTGGTACAACGCGGACGGCACGATCACCGTCACGATCCAGGACAGCACGGGCAGCGGCGGCCACGTGACCTTCTCGGGCACGCCGGTCGTGACCGCCCCGGGCGCGCTCGGCGCCTCGGCCTCGGTGAGCGGCAACGTCCTCACCATCAACATCACCAGCGACGACAACACGAACGCCCTCTGCCTGACCGTGGGCGGCCTCAAGATCGTGGCCGACAACGGCGCGACGACGGGCGCCATCCAGGCCGTTGCCGGTGGCACGATCTCGACCGGCACCTACACCTCGTCGACCGTCACCGCGACGGGCACCCTGCAGGCACTGCTGCCGGCCGGATCGACCTCGGCGTCGGTCAGCGTCACCTCGACGTGCCACTTCGCCGTGACCAGTGGCTCCAACACCACCATCAACTTCTCCGACACGTCTGATCCGGTTGCGGTCAGCGCCGTATCGACCTCAGGCGCGATTGACACCCTGACGATCGGTGCGACGACAGCCGCTCATGCCGTTGGCACGACGGTCACTCAGACCGTAGCCAACTGCAATCCGACCTCGCTCGCCTCGCCGGGCACCGTCGGCAACGCGGTCTTCGAGAACACCAAGTACGTCACGAACGTGAACCCGGGCGAGCAGAACCAGCCGGCGGGCAACGTCTCGATCACCGAGGCGACGCAGTCGGCGGGCTACCTCGCGGCCGGCATGGTCATCACCTTCACGCTGCCGACGGGCGTCCTCTTCTCGACCTCGCCAGAGGCGAACTGGACGGGGACCGGCTTCTCGCTCACCTCGCACCTCTGCCAGCTCTCCTACGACCGGACGAACTGCTCGGTGACGGTGAACACGGCCTCGACGGCCCCGGCCACCGTCACCATCGGCGACGCAGTCGGCAGTAACCCGATCCTGCTCGATGTCGCCTCGACGGTCGCGCAGGGCACGGCGGTCAACGTTACCGTCACCGCCAGCCCGGCGATCAACGTCAACGTCACGAGCGCGACGATCGCCAACGCGGCGCGCGTCATCGTCGGCGTGGCGGCGACCCCCACCATCTATATCAACTACAACGGCCAGCAGAGCGGCATGATCACGCTGACCGAGTCGACCGCCGGGCAGTTCGTCGCCGGCCCCGGCTCGACCGACGCGTTCGGCCTCTGCATCACGACCGGTGAGACCTTCACCTTCGCGCCGTACGCGATCGTGACCACCGGCGATCTGAAGCTCCTGAACCCGGCCACCTCCGGTGCGGTGACGACCCAGGTCGGCACCCTCTACAGCGTGGGCGGCCAGTCCTGCGCGTCGTGGACCGTCTACTCGGCCTCCACGGTCGCCTCGACCATCTCGATCGTCGGCGCGACGGCCTCCGGCCCCCTGGCGCCCGGCGCCACCAACGGCCCGTCGCTCAGCGTGCCCGGCACCCTGACGCCCGGCCCGACCCGGATGAACGTCCTCGTCGGTGACCAGACCGATGTCGCCGATGGCAGCGCTGCCTCGACGATCGTCACCAACGCGGTCCGCGCCTTCAAGAACGGCGTCGTCGTGACCGCCCTCAGCCAGCCCTTCATCGCGCCGGGCTCCACCGGCGCGGCGGGCAACGTCACCATCGCGGAGACCCTCAACGGCCAGCTGAAGGCCGGCGAGCTGATCGAGTGCGACGTGCTCGACTCCGCCTTCAACGAGAACCAGCAGGTCTACCTGTCGAGCGCCAACAGCAACATGCTGCCGGTCGTCTCGACCAACACGGCCAGCGGCCTGATCGCCCACCTGAGCGACTGGGGCAGCAGCTGGTTCGAGATCAAGGTTGACCAGCAGGCCTACGCGCCCGCGCTCGGCACGATCACCGTCAGCAACATCAACTACACCGTGGTCTCGGGCTCGACGAACGGGCCCGCGTACCTTGAGTGCTACAACAACGGGACCGAGGCGACGGGACACCTTGGTGCCGTCCTCTACGTCTCCCACCCGACCGTCAAGGCGAGCCAGACGTTCGGCCCCGGCTGGACCTGCCTCAACATCGTCCCAGATCCGGGGTCAGTGCCATTCGAGTACGGCTACGCCCGCATCGGCGGAACGTACACCGAGTACGAGCAGATCTATCCCGACAACCCGAGCGTCCCATACTCCGACTGCTACGGCGCCCTCGGGACTAACTTCGAGGCATACCTCTACTATCCACATCAGCTAGGGGATCCGGTTACCGAGCACATGGGGCTCGTTGGCGCCGACTTCGACCAGTTCGTGTCGAACGCGGTCATCGGCAGCCCGGCCGTCAAGGGCAAGGTCGTCATCTCGGCCTTCGGGTCGGGCGGCACGACCTACTCGATCAGCAGCCAGGTCCTTG
>JAJYDP010000571.1 GCA_021777365.1 Chloroflexota bacterium
GGAACCCCGCCTCGAGGAGTTCCTGCGCCACGGAACGGGCCAGCTCCATCGATCGTCCGGCATCATCCGATCGCCGGACCACGACCGGGCCCGCGGCGCGAACGACGGCACCGGCGAGCAGCTCGATGCGGCCGTCACGAACGGTGCCCAGCGCCCCAAGCGGCGCCCGGCAGCCGCCGCCGGTGCGCTCCAGCACCTCGCGCTCCGCCTCCACGCAGCGCCTCGTGGGGCTGTGGTCCAGGACCGCGAGCGCGTCGCGGAGTCGGTCATCACCGGCCCGGCACTGCACGGCAAGGGCGCCCTGCGCGGGCGCCGGCGGCAGCACGGAGGGATCCAGCGCGCAGCCCGCGCGGTCGGCGTGCCCGAGCCGGACCAGTCCCGCCACGGCCAGCACCAGCGCGTCCACCTCGCCGGCATCCAGCCGCCGGAGCCGGGTGTCGACGTTGCCGTGCAGGGGCACAATCCGCAGGTCGGGCCGCGTGGCGGCCAGGAACGCGGCGCGGCGCGGGCTGTCCGTCCCGACCGCGGCTCCCGCCGGGAGCGACTCCAGGCCGGCACCGTCGCGCGTCACCAGCGCATCGCGGGGATCCTCGCGCGACGTGTACGCCGCGACCACGAGACGCCGTCCGGCGTCCGGCCCGAAGCCCAGCCAGGCGCCCGGCCCGGCGTCCGGGCCGGCAGGCTCTTCCCCGATCGGCACGTCCTTCGCGCTGTGGACGGCCAGGTCCACCGTGCCGTCCCTCAGCGCGCGTTCGAGCGCACCCACGAACGCGCCCTCGCCCCACGCGGTGTCCGGGGGCCGCACGTCGCCCTCGGTCACGATCGTCACCAGCTCCACCTCGTGCCCGGCTCCCCGGAGCGCGGCGGCCACCAGCTCGGACTGCCGCCGGGCAAGCGTGGAACCCCGCGTGCCGAGCCGGAGGGGGCCGGCGGCAGTCACAGGTCGAACAGCATTCGGGCGGCCTCGGCTGCCATGCCGTCGGTGTCGTCGTGAAGCCGGGCGCTGGGACTGTGCAACAGCCTGGCCACCAGCTGCTCCGAAAAGGCCGTCACCAGCGCGCGCTCGCGGGGATCCAGCCCCGGGAGCCGCCGGAAGAGTCGCTCCAGCTCTCGCGAGCGCTGCTCCTCCGCGGACGCCCGCAGGGTGCGGAGGGTGGCGACCGACGGCCGCGCCGCGGCCCATCGCGCGTACTGGTCGCAGGCGTCTTCCACCAGCCGCTCCGCGTGCTCCACGTACGCACGCCGGACCTCCTCAGCCCGCGTTGCCGCCGAGGGCCCTGGCGCGAACAGGCGATCGACGTCGATATACCGCTCGCCGAGGATCGCGCGGACCGACGCCGGTACCGCGGGAGGCGACGACAGGTCGACCGTGATGGGGGCCGGCCCACCCGGGGCGCGCCATCCGGGAGCCGCCGGCCGCCACCGGTCGGCGAACGCGTCCCATCGGCCCCCCAGCGCGATCAGCAGCACGCGGGCGTCCATGGCCCGCGTCGCGGCTTCCTCCAGGGAAACCCACGACCCACCGATGGCGCGCGCGAGCGCGCGGGCACGCGCCGGGTCACGGCTCGCCACCGTGACGGCCGCGCCCCGTCTCGCCGCGCCGGCCGCGAGCGCGCGGCCCATCACGCCGGCGCCTGCCACCATGACCGATCCGCCCCGGATCTGCCCGCCCCGTGTGGCGACCCAGCCGAGGGCCCGATCGGCCAGGCTGCGCTCCTGCGGACGGGATCGCTCGGCCCTGGCCCGCCGTCCGACGCCCAGGGCCAGCTCGAGGGCGCGCACCATGGCGGGATCGGCGTGGCCGCTCTCGCGCACCGCGTCGAGCAGCCCCCGAACCTGGTGGAGGATCTCGTCCTCGCCCGTCACCGCGCTTTCGAGCCCTGCCGCGAGACGGAGGAGGTGGCGGACTCCGTCCTGCCCGCGATACCGCCGCAGCGGGGCGAGCCCGCGCGCGCCGGCCGTCGCCTCGAGGGAGCTCGCGACAGACTCGCCACCCACGCCGTAGAGCTCCACGCGGTGGCAGGTCACGAGCAGGCCGGCACCGTCCCGGCCGTCGGTCTGTTCGCGCACGATCTCGGTGAAGGCGGATCGTTCCTCCGCGTCGTGGCTGCCCGGCTGTGCCGCCAGCACCCAGAACGGGAGCGGGTGCGCTGTCATCGGTGCATGGGGTCGCTCCCTCCCTCGTCCAGCTTTCCCCGCACCCCGCCGGAGCCGGCCGCGTCCCGCGGTCCGTCCGGCACCGTGGCCACGCTCGCGTGCCCTTCGATCGTCGCGACCAGGAGCCGGTCCAGCGCCCGCTCGACGTCCGCCAGCAGCGCGGTCGCCTCCCGGGCGTCCAGTCCGCGCCGGCTGGCGAGCCGCGACAGCTGGTCCAGGAACGGCGCGCGGAACCACAGGAACGTCTCGACGGCCTCCACCGTCGAGCAGCCGAGCCTGGCCATGAGTCGCCCGTGGCCCGCGGCGGCCGCGGCGGCGCGCTCGAGCTCGTCGTCGCGTCCGTCCGGGCCGTGGTCCAGGTACCGCAGCAGCGCCTCCACCAGCACGCGCCCCTGCTGTCGGAACTCCGCCGTCTCGGGCTCCGACAGGCGGTCCATCCACGGCCGCTCGGCCACGACCGGGCCCCTCACCCGGGAGGACACGCGGGACGCGCCGCGGTACGCCCGCGTGATCCGCTCCGCCGATGCTCCCAACCGGGCCAGCGGGAGGCGCTCGCGGCGTGCGGACGGGATCAGCGCGGTGAGCGCCCGCCGGGAATAGCGCCGGTGGCCGCCGGGAGTCGTGAAGACGGGAATGCGCCCGTCGTCGGACCAGCGACGAAGCGTCGCGGCGCTGACGCCGAGGAGCGTGCTGGCGTCGCCAAGCGCGATCCAGTCGCTCGCGCGTGCGTGGCCACCGGCACTCGCCGATCCGGAACCTGCGATCCGCATGGCGGAACCTTAGCAAACCTGTTAGAACCTGTGCGAACCTGCCGAACCGCCCTATTCCGCGTGCCGGAACTCACCAGCGAGCGGCCACGCCCGCGTCACCCGGGGGCTGCCGGGCTCATTTTCCGGTCGCAGTGCCCGCCGCGATGGCCCGTCCCGGCGCGTCGCGCCCGGCGGGGCCGGCATCGGGGATGCCCCGGGCCGCGATCACGCCCGCGAGGAGGCAGGCCAGCACCGCGAACACCACGGCTCCCTCGATCGACCGGGCGGCGAGCCATCCGGCGATGGCGGACCCGATCGGGAACCCCACGAAGTTGAAGCTCATCGACACGGCGAACGCCCGTCCCATCCAGGCGGGATCCGTCCGGCGCTGTCGCAGCGTGAACATCCCGATGTCCATCGGCCCGTTGAAGAGACCGATCAGCGTCATCGACGCCACCATGAGCGCCAGCTGCTCCGGCAGGAGCAGCAGCAGGGCGGCGGCACTGGCCAACATCGGCAGCGCCAGCATGCGGCGCTCACGACCGGCGCTGTTCATCCGGCCGAAGACGAGCGCCGCCACTCCCCCGCCCACGCCCATCACCGCGAAGACCGTGCCGACGGTCGCCGGCCCCTGGTGCAGCCGGTCCAGCACGATGAGCGGGATCACGATGGTCGTCACGCCCCCGCTCAGGTTGATCGCCGAGATGGAGAAGCCGAGGGCGCGCAGGGTGGGGTTGCGCCACGTGTACACCAGGCCCTGCCACGCATCGACCAGCAACCGGCCCGTGGAGGCGACGTCGGTCCGGGGATCCGGGATCCCGATGAGCACGATCGCGGCGATGGCGTACGTGAGCGCGATCACGACCATGGCGGCGGGGCCGCCCCACAGCCCGACCACCACGCCGGCGAGTGGCGGCCCGACGATGGTCGCGACCACGTAGCCCATCGAGTCGACCGCGTTGATGCGTTCCCAGAGCGGCACCGGCACGAGCAGCGGGAACAGGCTGCGCAGCCCGGTGCTGCTGAGCGGAGCCGTGAGCGAGGAGACGCCCGCGATCAGCAGCAGGGCCCAGACGGGGAGCGCGCCCGCAAGCGCGAGACCGCCGATCAGCGCGAGCGACAGGCCCGCGACGGCATAATCGACGAGCACCAGGCGGG
>JAJYDP010000572.1 GCA_021777365.1 Chloroflexota bacterium
GACCAGCGCGTTGAGCCAGTCGAGCCCGCGATCCGTGCCTTCCTGGTTGGAGAGCGCCGCCCAGGCACCCAGGACGATCAGCACGGCCCCCACGATCACCGCGTCCCACAGTGCCGCGGTCGTGACCGTGTAGCCCAGCACGAAGGGGGCGACCACCTCCCAGATCCCGGCCAGCACCACGACCCAGCTGAGCGTCTTCTGCGTACCCATGGCGACTCTCCTTCGAGCCTTCCCGCCCCGGGGAACCTTTCCTCGGTGAACTGCGACTGTTCTACCGGCCGAAGGTGGAGGCTCCGGTGAACGCGGGTGAACAACTGGTGAACGTCACTCCGCGCAGCAGGAAAGCTTCGAGACGTCCCGGCTGAAGGCCTGCGCACCGATCTTGAGCGCCTCGGCCATGGTCGGATAGACGTGGATGAGGTCCACGAAGTCATGGAGGGTCGCCCTGAACCGCAGCGCCATCGCGGCCTCGTGGATGAACTCTGGCGCCGACTCGCCGATCGCGTGGACGCCCAGCACGCGTCCGTCGACGGTCGACGCGACGAACTTGACCAAGCCCTCGGGTTTGTGGATGGCGCCCGCGCGGGGCACGTACCCGAGCGGCGTGGTGGCGGTCACCGCGGGGAGATGACGCGCCCTTGCCTCGGCCTCGCTGAGCCCGACGACGGCGATCGGTGGATCGGTGAAGATCGCCCGCGGGATGACCGTCCCGTCGAAGCGGCGGTGCGCGTCGGCGAAGGCGTTCTCGGCCACGATGCGGCCCTGCCGGGCCCCCACCGGTGTCGCCATCTGTGACCCGTGCTGGAACCCGATCACGTCACCGGCCGCCCAGACATGGGGCTGGCTCGTGCGCAACTCCTCATCGACGGTCACCACACCGCCCGGGCCGATCGCAACGCCCGCATGTTCGAGGCCGAGCCCGTCGGTGGCAGGCTCGCGTCCGGTGGCCACGAGAAGCCGCTCGGCGCGCAGGGTACGCCCGCCCGCGGGCGTCTCGACCGCGACGGCCACCGCGGGCCCGTCGGCGGAGACGCGCGCGACCCGCGCCTGCTCGAGGACCTCGATCCCCTCCGCGCGGAAGGTCTCCGCCAGCGTCCGCCCGAGGTCCGGCTCATAGCCCCGCAGGAGTTCCGAGCGGGCCACGACCGTCACCCGGCTGCCCAGCCGCGCGAAGAGCTGGGCGAGCTCCACGGCGATGTATCCACCGCCCAGGACGACGAGCGACGCGGGAAGCTGGGCCAGGCGCCCCGCCTCGTCGGCGTCGAGCAGATCGCTCGTGAGGTAGGCAACGCTCTCCAGGCCCGGGATCGGCGGGATCCGCGGGCGGCTGCCGGTGGCGATCAGGAAGCGGTCCGCCTCGATCGTGCGCCCGGCGAGCACAATGGCGCCGGGCGAGGCGAAGGCGGCGTCACCCTCGAGCATCTCGAGGTCGGCCATGCCGTCCGCGACCGAGGCGTACTTCTTCGCCCGGTAGGCGTGGACCACGTCGTCCTTCTGGTGCACCAGGGTCGGGAAGTCCACCTCGATCGTGGTGGGCGCCAGGCCCGCGTAGCGCGGATGCGCCGCCTCGTGCACGATGCGAGCGGCCTCGATGAGGTTCTTGGACGGGAGACAGCCACGGTTGGCACAGGTGCCGCCGAGAGTGCGCCGTTCGACCATGGCCACCCGCGCGCCGAGGTCGCTCGCCTTGATCGCCGCCGCGAACGCGGTCGATCCGGAACCGACGATGCAGAGGTCGTACGGAACGGACACTGGAATCCTCCTCCGGCTCGACGCAGGCGAGTCGGGCCGGCGCTGCCTGCCTGCTGCCGGGTCAGGCCTCCTCGGGGGCGCTCCCGGCGGCTTCGGTCGCCAGCACCAGGCAGGAGCCGAGCCGGGCCGCGTTCTCCCGCACGATCGACTCGGCGGACGCCAGAATCTCGCGCACCCGGGAATCGACGAGCTGGTAGCGGTTGTACCGTCCCTCCGCCATGGCCACGACGTAGCCGCACCAGCGCAGGCAGGCGAGATGACTCGAGAGGCGGCCCTGCGCAATCCCAAGGTCGGCCTGCAGCTCGGTCACGGTGCGCGGCCGCTCCCCGAGCAGCTCGAGGATGCGCACCCGGGTCGGGTCGGACAGGCCCTGGAAGAACGTCGCCAGCGCCTCCGGCCGGTCGAGCGGCGTGCCGCGCGAGGCGGCGATCGGCAGGTTGCTCGTCATCCGATGAGCTCCACGGTGCTGAGCGGCCTTCTCCGACTATGCCGGGCGGCGCCTGCGCAGGAACGCGTTGTACCCGCTGGCTCGGACGGCCGTGGTCAGCGTCTCGACCGCAGTGTCGGGGCTCGCCTCGACGATCGCCTGGCGTGCCGCGAGGCTGACCTCGGCGCGGCGGACGCCCGGGACGGACTCGAGCGCCGCAGTGACATGGTGGACGCAATCGTCGCAGGTCATGCCGCCCACGCCCAGGTCGATGTACACGAGCGGTTCGGTGGTCATCAGGTCGCCTCATCAGATACGAGTACGCGTATGCAAATACCGTACGCGCTCATACCTCCGGCGTCAAGACCTTGACCTCGGCCTCCGGGATGCTGCGAACCGGTGCGCTCGTCGAATCAGGCGTCGCCTCTGTCGCCAACGCCGGATTCCGTCAGGGCACCGACGGCGCCCGTCCGGTGGCGGTGCCGGTTCGCCTGCAGGGCCAGGAGCGCGCGGACACCCCACCATGCGACGAGCCCGATCGTGACCGACACGGCGAGGTTCACCGTGACGCCCACGACCCCCACCCCGAGCGCGAGCGCCCACGCGAGCGTGCCCCGCAGGTCGCGCAGCAGGGCGATGTGGAGGATCCCGGCCACGGACAGGAGCCCCGCGAGCACGGGCAACGGGAAGCCGGCCAGCAGGCCGCTCAGGCTCGCCCCGAGCGTGACCGCCACGACCAGGAGCGCTGTCCCGATCATGAGAGGCGCCGCGCCGGTGCGGGCCCCGAACGTCACATGCGCCGTCATGCCGCCCGCGCCGTGGCAGACCGGCATGCCGCCGATGGCGCCGGCCAGGAGATCGGCGGCACCCAGGCTCATGGCCAGCCGACCCGGCCGCACCCGCGCCGCCCGCTCGCCGAAGTAGACCCCGGCCGCATCGGCCGTCGCGAGGCAGCTGTTCGCGAAGGTCAGGGGCAGCTGCGGCACGACCAGCACGATGAACGCCGTCGCGAACGTCGCGAGATCGAGGTGCGGCATGGCCAGCGGCGTCGGACCCAAGTGCCAGGCGACGGGGAAGCGCAACACCGCCACCAGGACGGCCAGCGCCACCAGCCCGAGCGTGATCGGCCGGTGCCGCAGGAGCAGCGCGCCGAGGATCACGACCAGCGTGGCGGCGATCAGGTAGCCCGACGGCGTCCCGGCGTCGAGGAAGGGCCGAGGCGGCGCGCTGACCAGGCCCCACGCGATCTCGAGGAACAGCAGCCCGACCGAGAGTTGCGCGCCCCGGATGATGGCCGTCGGGAACACCCGCGCGGCCAGGTCGAGCAGGCCGCTCGCGCCGAGGACCAGGAAGATCGCGCCCATGAGCAGGGCGCCCGCGGCGATCCCGCCCGGCCCGATCCCCGCGGCGATCGCGATCGCGCCGAACGCCTTGAGCGGCTGGACCGGGACGGGCAGCCGGTAGAGCCACGCCACCGCCACGTAGAGCAGGCCGGCCGGCAGCAGCACCGCCGTCGGCGACAGCCCGTTCCTGATGATGAGCGCGACGGCGATCGGGACGAACACGCCCAGATCGGCGAGGGCCCCCGACATCTCCAGCCGGTCGAACCGGAAGCTGCCCGACTCGGCCGTTCGGCTGCCTGGGGCCTCGGACGCGGTCACTGAGCGGGCACAGGCACCTCCGGCGTCGAACAGTGGGCGCCGGAGGCACCGGCATTCCACTACCGCCGCCAGACCTCGCCAGTGGCCATCGCGCGCACCGTGCCCGCGCTCACCACCACCCAGAAGCCGAGCAGCAGCACGAACAGCGCCACCGCCGCGGACTCCAGCAGGCCCACGTGCCAGCTGCGCGCCAGCGCCAGCGTGCTGGCCGTGTACGC
>JAJYDP010000573.1 GCA_021777365.1 Chloroflexota bacterium
CCGGCCATGACCGCCCAGATCGGTGCCGTTCCCCAGGCCACCACCAGGCCCGTCGCAGCCGAGGCCACGCAGCGGCAGCGCCGGCTTCCGTTCAGGCGCCAGCTCATCCTGCAGCTGGTCTGCCTGTTCATCGCGCTGACGGTCCTCTTCCCGATCATGTGGATCGTCAGCATGGCGATCGACCCGCGCAACATCTCGCGGCCCGACGGCCTGACGCTCATCCCGCCGGGCGCGTCGTTGGCGGCATCCGCCCCGGTCATCAAGCAGCCCACCCAGAACCCGGTCTCGTTCGTGCAGCTGGCCGCCAACAGCCTCTTCATCGCGGTGATCATCTCGGTCGCGAGCGTCGGGGTCGGGGTCCTGGCCGCCTACGCGTTCTCGCGCATGGCCTTCCGCGGCCGCGAGACGCTGATGATCGGCGTGCTCGCGGTGCTGATGCTGCCCGCCGTGGCGACCCTGGCGCCGCTGTACGTGATGCTGAGCAAGATCCAGATCGGCACGTTCAACCTGCGGGACTCGCTGTTCGGGGTCGCGCTGGCGGTCACGTCGGGGCAGCTGCCGTTCGCGATCTGGAACATGAAGGGCTACATCGACACGATCCCGCGCGACCTCGAGGAGGCGGCGGCCGTGGACGGCGCCGGCAAGCTCCAGACGTTCTGGCACGTGATCCTGCCACTCGCCACCCCGGTGCTCGCGGTGACGGCGTTCTTCGGGTTCATCGCGGGCTGGACGGAGTTCTACTTCTCGTGGCAGTTCCTGGACCAGCCCCAGAACTTCACGCTGGCCATGGCGCTGAACGGGATGGTCGGCCAGTACGGCACCACGCCGTGGTCGCAGTTTGCCGCGTTCTCGATACTCGTCGCGCTGCCGGTGTCGGTCGTGTACATGTTCCTGCAGCGCTACATCGTCTCGGGGCTGGCCATCGGCGGGGTCAAGGGATAGACGGGGCGGTCCGGCGGCCGGCCGGCGATGCGCCGGTGCCCGTGCACGGGGTGGACGTGGCACCATCTGGCCTCATGACGATCGAACCTGAACCCATGACGATCGACACGCCCGCGTGGGTCCGCGACGCGGTCTTCTACCAGGTCTTCCCCGACCGGTTCGCCCGGAGCTCGCGCGTGCCGGCCCCGGGACCGTTCGAACCGTGGGAGGCGCCACCCACGCGGCTCGGCTTCAAGGGCGGCGACCTGCTCGGGATCGCGGAGCACCTCGACGACCTGCAGGGCCTCGGGGTCACGGCGCTCTACCTGACCCCGGTGTTCCAGTCGGCGTCCAACCACCGCTATCACGCCTACGACTACATGGCGGTCGATCCGCTGCTGGGCGGGACCCCCGCGCTCCGAGAGCTGGTCGACGCGTGCCACGCGCGCGGGATGCGGATCGTGCTCGACGGCGTCTTCAATCACGCCGGGCGCGGGTTCTGGGCGTTCCACCACGTACTCGAGGCCGGCGTGGCGTCACCCTACCGGGACTGGTTCGTGTTCGACCAGGCCGGGCTCGACGCGGGACGGCCGGTGCGCGCCTACCCGTCGGCCGAGGAGCAGCGTGCCCTCGAGGAGGGCGGATCGGCAGAGGGGCCCATGGCCGGCGCGGCGTCACTCCGGGTGCTGGGGTACCAGGCCTGGTGGGACCACCCGGCGCTGCCCAAGTGGAACACCGCGAATCCAGAGGCGCGCGAGTACGTGCTGGAGGCCGCCGAGCACTGGATCCGGTTCGGTATCGACGGCTGGCGGCTCGACGTGCCGGAGGAGATCGACGACCCGGAGTTCTGGCGCGAGTTCCGCCGCCGGGTACGCGCCATCAACCCCGCGGCGTACATCGTCGGCGAGATCTGGCACGAGGCGCCCGAGTGGCTGGCGGGCGACCGGTTCGACGCCCTGATGAACTACCCGTTCCTCGAGGCGGTCCTGGGCTTCACCGCCGGGCGTCACCTCGACCGCGCCGTTATCGCGGGGCAGGCCGAGCTGGGGCAGACGGTCGTGCCGCTCGACGCGGCCGGCTTCGCGGAGCGGATGCGGCACGTGTTCAACGCCTACGACCCCGCGGTGGTCGCGGTGCAGCTCAACCTGCTGGACAGCCACGACACGCCCCGCTTCCTCTCGATGGCCGGCGGGGATCGCGCCGCCCTGCGGATGGCGGTGCTGTTGCAGATGACGCTGCCGGGGGCGCCGTGCATCTACTACGGGGACGAGGTCGGCATGGAGGGGCGGGCCGACCCGGATTGCCGGCGGGCGTTCCCGGCCGACCGTGCGGCGTGGGACGCGTCGCTGCGGACGTTCGTGCAGGCGGCGATCGCGCTGCGGCGCACGCATCCGGCGCTGCGGGCCGCGGGGTCGTTCCGGACCGTGGCCGCGCGCGGCATGACGCACGTCCACCTCCGGCGGGACGCGCGCGAGTTGTTCGTGGTCGCGGTGAACGCAGGCGAAGCGACGGACCGGGTCGAGGTGAGCGTGCCGGAGGCCCGGGGGAGGCGGCTGGTGGTCGAGGCCATGCCGGGCTGGTCGGGCGGTGCGAGCGGTCGATCGGTGGAGGTCGGAGACGCGGGGTCGACCGTGCTCGAGGTGCCCGGCCGCCAGGGCATCGTGCTCCGGGCGGCTGACTGACCCGCCCCTATACTCCGCAGGAGTGGCTGATCTCCCCTTCACGTTCACCAATCCCGCGATCGCTTCCCGGCTGGCTCGCCTCGTCGACTGCGACGGGAAGATACCCCGGGCGATCGCCGACCTTGGAGAGATCGCCGGGCGCGACGTGGTGGTGCTGCGCACGGACGGCAGGCTCAGGGCGGCACAGCTCCGGGCCCTCCACGCGCACGTGACCGCGTCGGCGGACGATGGCCACGAACTGCCGCCCCGATGCGCGGACGTGGTGGTGCGGTACTGGGGCGAGTCGGGTGCCCTCGCCGCTCCCGATCAGGCGGCGATGACGGCCGCCGAGCGCCTGCTCCGTCCCGGGGGGCGGCTGCTGATGGTCATGGACTATGGACGGGACGACGTGGCGCGACTCCGGCCCGAGGGCGAGACGCCCGAGATCTACCGTGCGCTGCGGGCGCGTGACGCCCAGTACGCGGCGCAGGGCTTCAAGCTCCGGGTGATCCACGGCTGGTGGCAATTCGACTCGCTGGAGGAGGCCACTCAGTTCCTCTCGGAGGCGTTCGGCGATCGCGGACAGCGGGTCGCGTCGGACATGCGGCGACCGCGGCTGTCGCACAAGGTGGTGATCTATCACCGCGGGATGGCCGGCGAGGAGGGCACGGCCGACCAGGTTCGGGTGGTCGCGACCACGTCTCGTGGTGCGCCTGGGCGCGGGGGCCACCAGGTCGGCGGTCCAGCGTCGCCGTCCAGCCGACCGGTCGAGGGTACGGGAGCGGCACGTTGAACGGAGAGTGGCGTCTGGCACCAGCAGTCGCCGGGGCGCTGGAACCCTGAATGTTCAGGTCTGGCCCGCCCGGCCGGGCGCGGCGTGACGCGAGGGCGACGGGCGCCACCGGCAGCATCCGGGGGACCCGCGCCGTCGTGTCAAGCGGCGGTGGGCATGCGTCGCGGCCGGATGCGACGACCGGGCTCGCGCGGCGGCCCCGGCTGGACGCGACGCAGCGGCTCTTCCTGGTCGCGTTCCTCGGAGCGCTGGCGTTCCTCGCCTGGGGGATCGTCGACCGGAGCAGTGGTCAGGTCGCCATCCTGGTGGCCGGCCTCCTGGTCCTGTCCCTGACGCTCGCCTCGCTCGCCGTCGCGGGCGCGATCACCGCCTACCGGGCGGCGCGGGAGGGAAACGGAGCGCGAGCCTTCTGGGCGGCTTTGGGCGGGGGGCTGGTGGCGCTCGCGGCGTGGGGGTGCCTCGCCGCCGCGGCTGTGCTCGCTCTGCTCTACGCGTAGGAAGCTCCGCCGGGCTTCGTCGCGCGCCGCTGTGCCCCCCGCCGGCATCGCGGCCGCGCCGCTCCGCCGGCATCGCGGGCCTGTTCCGGGGTGGCGCGATGTACACTGCCGGGCCGGGGCCCCATCGTCTAGAGGCCCAGGACGCCGCCCTTTCAAGGCGGAGATCAGGGGTTCGAATCCCCT
>JAJYDP010000574.1 GCA_021777365.1 Chloroflexota bacterium
GTGCGGCGGGTCACCCGGGTCCGAGGGACGACGAAGGTCAGGCGCGCCCGAGCGACTCGACCAGGCGCGCGGCGATCCGGTAGGAGTGCCCACCCCCCATCACGAGGACGACGTCCCCGGGGCGCACCCGCTCCGCCAGCCAGTCGGCCGTCTGCTCCACCGTCCCCGGCGCGGCCGCCCCGGGCAGGCCACGGGCGCGCACCGCCGCCGCGAGCCCCTCGGCCGAGGCCACGGTGGTGTCGGGGTCGCGTCCGGCCCAGATGTCCGCGATCGCCACCTCGTCGGCGCCCGACGCGAGGACCTCCGCGAATCGGTCCAGCAGCGCCGCCGTGCGGTGGTACGTGAGCGGCTCGTAGACGGCCCAGAGCCGCCTGGCCGGGTACCGCTGGCGCACGGCGGCGAGCGTCGCGGCGATGGCGGTCGGATGGTGCGCGTAGTCGTCCAGGACGGCCACCCCGCGCGGCTCGCCCTTCAGCTCGAGCCGACGGCCGACGCCGCGGAAGGCACCCAGCCCTTCCAGGACGGCCGGCACCGGGACGCCCAGCGCCGCCGCCGCCGCGGCCACGCAGAGGGCGTCCTGGGCGTTGTGCCGCCCCGGCAGCGCGATCCGCGCGCTGACGCTCGCTCCGGGCCGGGCCGTCTCCTCCCAGGCACCGAGTTCCTCGAGCCCGACGATCTCCAGCGTGGTGCCGTCGGGGTCGGCCGCGACGATCCGCGCCACCACCGCCCGGGCGGGGCCGAGCGCGGTTCGCCGCGCCGAGCGGAGCCGGTCCGCAGCGGTGACCAGGTCGGCCGCCCCGTCGGTCCGGTCGCCTCGGGCGCCCGGCCGGTCGGCCGCACCCGCCAGATCGGTCCCCTCCTCCAGCAGTGCCACGGCCACCAGCCGCCCGGGCCAGTCGGCCAGGCGGGCCGCCACCCGGTCGGCGCCACGGTCGCCGCAGTTCGCCACGAGCGTCGGCACGGCACCCGGCGCCTCCATGCCGCGGATCCACCGCTCGAAGGCGTCCCGGACCGCGGCCTCGTCCGGGAAGACGTCCGGGTGGTCCCACTCCGCGTTCAGGAGCACGGCGATCGCCGGCCGGTACGGATCGAAGTTGCCCGCGTACTCGTCCGCCTCCACCACGAACTCGGGGCCGGCACCCCACCGGGCCGTGGACGCGGGCGGGCCGGACACGTCTGCCGGGAGGAGGGCGCCCACGAAGGCGCTGGGGTCGCGCCCCGCCCGCCAGAGGAGCTCGACGAGCCAGCCGGTGCTGGTCGACTTCCCATGGGTGCCCGCCACGCCGACGAGGCGCGCGCCTCGAGTCGCGGCAGCGTCCGCCACGACCTGCTGCCAGGGCTCCACCGGGATCCCGAGATCGCGCGCCGCGCGCAGCTCAGGATGATCGGGGTCGATCGCCGTGAGCGCCTTGGTGACCGCCAGCCGGTCGACGCGCGCGACCATGGCCGCGCGGTCCACGTTCGCCGGCCACGACGGCCCCGTGGCGCCGGGGTCCACCGACGTCGGGCTCGACGGCCCCGTGGCGCCGGGGTCCACCGGTGTGGCCACGTGCCGGGCCGCGTGGCCCTCCACGACCCGCACGCCCGCCACCTCCACCGCCGCGACGTACGGCGAGTCCGCGGAGCGGTCGCACGCCGTGACGGCGGCCCCCGCCCGGGCCGCCAGGATCGCCGCGGCCGATGCGCCGGCGCCGGCCGCCCCCACCACGTGGATCCTTTCTCCGGCCGCGATCGGGCGAGCCGGACGGGCCGGCGCCAGCCCGCGGCCCACGTCGGCCGCCGAGCGGGTCATCCGGCGGGTTCCTCCCCGAGCCGCTCCAGGAGGAGCCGAAGGGCCGCCTCGGCGCTCTGCCGCGTGTTGGCCTCCCGGTCGCCGTGCCACTGGTGACGCCGGACCTCCGTGCCCGCCACCCCGGCCACCGCCACGTACGTCAGGCCGACCGGCTTCGCCTCGCTCCCGCCGTCCGGCCCGGCGATCCCCGTGACCGCGACCGCCAGGTCGGCCCCGAACCGCCGGCAGGCGCCCTCCGCCATCGCAGCCGCGACCTGCGCGGAGACGGCGCCGTGCGCCTGCAGGGTCGTGTCCGGCACGCCGAGCAGCTCGTGCTTGATCCGGTCCGCGTAGGTGATCGCGCCGCCCAGGTAGTAGCCGCTGGACCCCGGGATCCCGGTGACCAGGTGGCCGACCAGCCCACCGGTGCAGGACTCGGCGGTCGCAAGCGTCAGGCCGCCCCGGAGACAGCGCGCCTGCAGCTGCGCGGCCAGCGCGTGGGCAACGGACAGGTCGTCGGTCGCGGGCGGTTCCATCGGTCCGCCGGCCATGGTCAGTGGTGCTGGGTCTGCTGCGGCGGCGCGGGCGGGGCGAAGAGCCACGTCTGCGGCACGCCCGGTGGCCCGAGAGCGCCCAGCGACTGGCCGTTCAGCGTGAAGTAGGTGGAGCCTGCCGAGCCGGTGCGCACCTCCACGGTGTGCTGGCCGGTGAACTCGATCGTCTTGCCGACGCCCAGGGTCTGTCCGCCCGCCCCCAGCGTCGGGTCGAGCACGCCGTCCACCCACGCCTTCAGCCAGGCCGGCGAACCCTTGATCGAGACCACCAGGTCCACGCCGGTGAAGGCGACGGTGACCGAGCGCGTCTCGGTGGTCGTCTCCTGTTGACTGCCGGTCGCAGTGATGGTGAGCGACCACTTCCCGGGTGCCAGCTGGTACGAGTCGGAGAACGTCCCGTCCGGCGCGACCGAGATCTGCTTGGGCGCCGGGGTGGGCATCGGCGACGCGGACGCCGACGGCTTCGGGCCGACGGGTCCCACGTAGGTGGCCGAGACCGTGATGGAGGTCGCGTTGGTGGTGCCCTGCACGGGGATCGCGCCGTTGGTGACCGCCGCCCCGTCGTTGGGGCTGGTGACCGCCAGGGTCGGCGCCTCGATGATCGGGATCGGGACGGTGATGATGAGCGTGACCGGCACCGAGTCCTTGCCCGTCGACGGGTCGGTGGCGGTGATGCTGAACTGGTTCTGCCCCTTGGTCAGCGGCACCTGCTGCTGCCAGTGGCCCGAGCTGTCGGTGGTCACCCGGTAGGGCTGCTGGCCGGTCCCCTGGATGGTGATCGTCGTGCCGGCCACGCTCGTCCCGGCCAGCACCGTCTGGTCGGCCGTCGCGTCCATGGTGGTGACGCGGTCCGGCGGCTGGGTGACCGCGAGGGAGGGTGGCTGCGTGAAGCGGAGCAGCTGGTACGCGACGTAGGCAAGGAAGAGGATGACCACCAGCGACAGGACGGCGGCCACCACCACGCCGCGCGAGAACGTGAGGCCGCCCGAGGGCGCCTCCAGGGCCCGCGGCACGATGGCCACCGGCTCGGCCGGTCGGGACGCGCCGAACTCCTGCCGGTACTGCTCGAGGATCTCCTCCGGGTCCAGCCCCAGGTACAGCGCGTAGTTCCGCAGGAAGCCCTTGGTGTAGACCATCCCCGGCAGCTCGCTGTAATCGCCGCGCTCCAGGGCTGCCAGGTACCGCACGCGGATCTTGGTGTCGCGCTCGGCCCGGTACAGGTCGACCCCCTTCTGCTCGCGCGCGGCGAGCAGGCGCTCGCCCAGCGCCGAGCCCGGCTCGGGGCGTCGGACGCGCTCGCGGGCGGCCGGCCTCCGGCCGGGTCGGGCGTGGTCGCGCGTGGTCATGTGCGGCAGGGGGATCCTCGCGGGGCCGGCTGTCGATGGCGCGCGGGGCCGCCCCGGTGTCCCGCGGCGCATAGCATACCCCCCGGGCATGGCGCCGCCCGGCACGGACGAACGCGCGGGATCCCGGGCCGGTCAGGCCCCGTCGACGTCGTCGAGGCCGCGGATCCAGTTCTCGGGCCCGTAGACCTGCCGGGGAACCGCCGGGTTCCGCGGATCCTGGGGCCCGATGATGCCGGCCCGTTCGAGCTCATCGATGATGCGGCTGGCCCGGTTGAAGCCGACCTTGAGCCGCGTCTGGAGCATGGACGTGCTGGCCTTGCCGCTCGACACCACCAGTTCGGCGGCCCGGGGCGTCATCTCGTCCTCGGCGAGCTGC
>JAJYDP010000575.1 GCA_021777365.1 Chloroflexota bacterium
CCAGCGCGTCGTGGTGGAGACGGAGCCGCCCGATTACGTGGAGCGGATCCTGCTCGTGCGGCCGCGCAACCGCCTGGAGCGGATCAGCCTCACCTACCCGGAGATCGACGGGGTGGGCGGCAAGGGTGCCGCGCTCCGGACGCTCTTCGAGATCGCGCGGGCCCTCGAGGTGCAGGCCCTCGTGGTGGTCGACTCCGACCTCCGCTCCATCGGCCCCGAGTGGATCGAGCTGCTGGCGGGCCCCGTCCTGAAGGGCGGGTTCGACTTCGTGGCGCCCCTCTACGCCCGCCACCGGAACGACGGCACCATCACCAACACGGTGACCTACCCGCTCACGCGTGCCCTCTACGGGCTGCGGATCCGTCAGCCCATCGGGGGCGACTTCGGCGTGAGCGGCGACCTCGTGGCCCACTACCTGGCGCAGGACGACTGGACGCCGGAGATCAGCCGGTTCGGCATCGACATCTGGATGACCACCACCGCGATCACCGGCGGCTTCGCGGTGTGCCAGGCGCGGCTCGGCGCGAAGGTCCATGACCCCAAGGACCCCGGCGCCGACCTCGGGCCGATGTTCAGCCAGGTCCTGGGCACCATCCTGCGTCTCACGGAGCGGCATGCCGACCGCTGGCTGCAGGTGCGCGGCTCCCACGAGGTGCCGGCCTACGGCTTCGAGCGGATCGCCGAGCCGCCGCCGCTCGAGGTGGACGTGCTGCGGCTCCTCGACGAGTTCCACCAGGGGCGCCTGGCCCAGGGTGAGCAGTGGGACCGGATGCTCGCGCCGGACACCGCCGGGCTGGTCTGCGAGCTGGCCGCCGATGCCGGCCGGGCCGCCGACCGCACCGCCCGGGCGGATGCGCCGCACCCGCTGGAGCCCGGCGCCTTCGCCTTCCCGGACGAGGCCTGGGCTCGCGTGGTGTACGACGTCTGCGTCGCCGCCCGCCGGCACGTGCTGTCCGTGGACCGCCTCGTGGCCGCCCTGGTGCCGCTCTACTTCGGCCGCGTGGCGGGGCTGCTCCTCGAAGTGCGGGACCTCAGCTCGGAGGGCGCGGAGGCGGTCGTCGAACGGCAGGCGCGGGCCTTCGAGCTCGCCAAGCCGTACCTCGTGTCGCGCTGGGATGAGGCCGCACGCCCATGAGCCCCACCCGCCTCCCCGAGCGGATCCTGATCCCGCTGGCCAACCCGAGGACCGCCGCCGATCTCGTCCGCATCGGGGCATCGCTGATGGACCGGGGCGGCTCCCTGATCGCGCTCGGCATCGTGGAGATCCCGGAGGGCGTGCCGCTCTCGGACGGCGCCACCCGGGCGCGCACCGCGCGCCGGCTCCTGCAGCAGGTGCTGGACTTCGTGCCCGAGGGCGTCGAGCTGCGCACGCTGGTCCGGATCGGGCGGCGAGCCGCGGAGGGGATCCTGGAGACCGCCGCCGAGGAGGACGCGGACCTCATCGTCTTCGGCTGGAGCGGGACGCCCGGCGGGCGACGCGGTGCCCCGGCGGTCTTCTCGCCCACCATCGACGCGGTCGTGCGCGAACCTCCCTGCGACATCGCCGTGGTCAAGCAGCGCGGCGTGGCCGACGTCCACCGGATCCTGGTCCCGGTCCGCGGTGGCCCGCACGCGGAGCTGGCGCTCCGCTTCGCGGATGCCCTGGGACGGCGCATGGACGCCGAGGTCGCCGCGCTCCACGTGCTGCCGCCCGGCTCCGGGGAGCAGGTCCGCGCGGAGGCCGAGCGCGCCCTCGGCGCGTTCATCCGGCAGCACGCGCGCGGCGGATCGGTCCCCCTCGTGCGGGAGGCGCTGAACGTGCGCAGCGCGATCCTCCGGGAGGCCCGGACGGCCGACCTGCTCGTGATGGGCGCGGCGGTGGCCACGGGCGGTGCCGGCACGCAGCCCGCCCCCGCGGACGGCGCCCTCTTCGGCGCGCTGGCCGAGCACATCGCGCAGCGGGCGCACACCACGGTCATCGTGGTCAAGACGCGGCAGCCGCCCAGCCGCGCGAGCTTCGAGCGGGCGGCGCAGCAGGCGGACACCCTCGAGTCGGTCGACCGAGCCGCCGAGGAGCGGCGCAGCGTCCCGGTGCGGGTGGACCGCTGGTTCGCGGAGTCGAACTTCCATCACGGCGAGTTCGGCGACCTGCGCCGCCTGGTCGCACTGAAGGAGCGCCAGGGGATCACGATCAGCCTGGTCCTTCCCACCCTCAACGAGGCCGCCACGGTGGGGCCCATCGTCCGGACGGCGCGGATGGAACTGATGGAGCGCGTGCCGCTCGTGGACGAGCTGCTGGTGATCGACTCCGCCTCCACCGACGACACGCGCGCGATCGCGGAGACCGAGGGCGCCCGCGTGGTGCAGCACCCGGACGTGCTGCCGGCGTACGGCTCCTACCGGGGCAAGGGGGAGGCGCTCTGGAAGAGCCTCCACGAGACGAGCGGCGACCTGGTGGCCTGGTGCGACACCGACGTGCGCGACTGGGAGCCGCGCATGGCGTACGGCACGCTGGGACCGCTCCTCGCCGAGCCGCGCATCCAGTACGTCAAGGGCTACTACCAGCGGCCGATCGTGGAGGACGGCGTCCTGCGGGAGGGGGGCGGCGGACGGGTGACCGAGCTGGTGGCACGGCCGCTCATCAACCTCTTCTTCCCCGAGCTCTCCGGGATGATCCAGCCCCTCGCCGGGGAGTACGCCGGGCGGCGCGCCCTCCTGGAGGCGATACCCTTCTTCACCGGGTACGCCGTGGAGATCGGCCACCTGATCGACATCATCGAGCGGGTGGGCCTCGACGGGCTCGGCCAGGTGGACCTGGAGCGGCGGGTGCACCGCAACCAGGAGCTCGAGGGGCTCTCCCGGATGAGCTTCGTGATCCTGCAGGCGGTGATGAAGCGCCTGGAGGAACGTCACCGTGCCCGGCTCTTCGCGGAGCTCGGGTCCACCATGAAGCTCCCGCGCTCCTCGCCGACCCGCCTCTCCCTGGAGGTCATCGAGCTGGCCGACCAGGAGCGGCCGCCCATGATCCGCATCCCGGAGTACCTGGAGCGGCGGCGGGCGGTGCGGTGAGCGTCGGGCGGCGGACGACGGGCTCCCGGCGTCGGCCGGGCGTCCCGGCGCAGGCCGTCGCCGGGTGGCGTGGCACGTGCGGCTGACGGTGCTGGTCGCCCCGGACTCGTACAAGGGCTCACTCACCAGCGTGGAGGTGGCCGACGCGATCGCCCGCGGCTGGGCGCGCGTCCGACCGGACGACGCGATCGACCGCTGCCCCATGGCCGACGGCGGCGCGGGACTGCTGGACGCCCTGCTGGCGGCCGACCCGTCCTGGCAGGCCCTGCCGGTGGCGGCCCGCGACCCGCTCGGACGGCCGGTCCGGGGACGCTTCCTGCGCTCGGGCGAGCGCGGCGTGGTGGAGCTCGCGGACGCGGCGGGGCTTTGGCGTGTCGCGCCGGACGAGCGCGATCCCGCGGGTGCGAGCACGTTCGGAACGGGGCTGACACTCGCGGCCGCCATCGGGCTCGGCGTCCGGTCGATCCTGCTCGGCGTGGGCGGCAGCGCCACCACGGACGGGGGCGCGGGGATCCTCGCCGCGCTCGGGGCCCGGCTCCTCGACGCGCGGGGGCGCGACCTCCCGGCGGGCGGCGCCGCCCTGGCCCGCCTGGCGCGGATCGAGCTGGACGGTCTCTCGCCCGTCCTGGCGGAGGTGCGCCTGATCATCGCCTCGGACGTCACCAACCCGCTGCTCGGACCGGAGGGCGCGGCGGCGATCTACGGGCCGCAGAAGGGCGCCTCGCCGGCCCAGGTGCGCGAGCTGGACGCGGCGCTCGGGCGGTACGCGGACGTGCTCGAGCAGACCAGCGGGCGCGCCATCCGGGACGTGCCGGGGGCCGGCGCCGCGGGCGGCACCGTGGCCGGGCTCCTCGCCATCGCCGACCGCTTCGCGGCCTGCGCGGTGCGCCCGGGCGTGGCCGAGGTCATGGCGCTGGTCCGCTTCGACGAGCGCCTGGCGGCCTGTCGCCTCGTGATCACCGGCGAGGGACGCGTGGACGGCCAGACG
>JAJYDP010000576.1 GCA_021777365.1 Chloroflexota bacterium
CGGCAACCTGATGGCCTTCCTCCAGTACGTCATGCAGATCCTCTTCTCGGTGATGATGGCGACGGTCATGTTCGTGATGGTGCCCCGCGCCGCCGCCTCGGCCGAACGGATCGCGCAGGTGCTCGATACGGACATCAGCCTCCACGATCCACCCGAGCCGGCGCCCGTGACGGCCGCCATCGGGCTGGTCGAATTCCGCGGCGTCGAGTTCCTCTACCCGGGCGCGGAAGACGCAGTCCTGCGCGACATCTCGTTCGTCGCCCGGCCCGGCACCACCACGGCCCTCGTGGGCAGCACGGGGAGCGGCAAGTCCACGCTGATCAACCTGCTGCCGCGCTTCTACGACGCGACCGCCGGGAGCGTCCTGATCGACGGGGTAGACGTCCGGGACATCCCCCAGGAGGATCTCTGGCGCCTCATGGGCCTGGTGCCGCAGCGGGCGTTCCTGTTCAGCGGCACCGTGGCGAGCAACCTGCGCTACGGCAACGAGGACGCCGGCGACGAGGAGCTGTGGCGGGCGCTCACCATCGCCCAGGCACGCGACTTCGTGGCCGAGATGCCGGGGCAGCTCGACGCCGCGATCGACCAGGGCGGCACCAACGTGTCGGGCGGCCAGCGCCAGCGCCTGGCCATCGCACGCGCCATCGTCAAGCGACCGCGGATCTACATCTTCGACGAGAGCTTCTCCGCGCTGGACTTCAAGACCGACCTGAACCTGCGCATGGCCCTGCAGCCCGAGACCCGTGGGGCCACCGTCTTCATCGTGTCCCAGCGCGTGGGCACGATCATGCATGCCGACCAGATCGTGGTGCTCGACAGCGGCGCGATCGCCGGCATCGGCACCCACGAGGAGCTGATGGAGACCTGTGAGACGTATCGCGAGATCGTCTACTCGCAGCTGACCCGGGAGGAAGTCGCGTGAGCGGCACCGCGGGGCCCCGCGACGGGGCGGGCGGCACGCCGCGGCCGGGCACGGACGCCGGCAGCGCAGCGCGCGGTCCGCTGGGCCCGGGATTCGGCGGTCCGGGCCGGCGCGGCCCTATGGGCGGAGGCTTCGGGCCCGGCGGTCACGGCATGATGATGCCGGGCGGCAAGCCTGGCGACTTCCGGGGGGCACTGCGACGGCTGGTCGGGGAGCTGCGGCCGGAGCGGCCCTGGATCGTCGCCGTCATCGTGTTCGCGATCGTCGGCGTGGCCTTCCAGGTCTGGGCGCCGAAGATCCTGGCCAGCGCGACCGACAAGCTCTTCGAGGGGCTCCTCGGCAAGTACCTGGGGCAGTACTTCCCCGCGGGCACCTCGCAGCAGCAGGTCGAGCAGCTCCTGCGCGCCAGGGGCCAGGGTCAGATGGCGGACATGCTGTCCGGCATGCACGTGTCGGTCGGCGTCGGGGTGGACTTCGGCGCGGTGGGCACCATCCTGGCGGTGGTGGCGGCCATCTACGTCTTCAGCTCGATCTTCCAGTGGGCGACGTTCTACATCATGGCGGGCGTCTCCCAGCGCACGGTCTACCGGCTGCGGCGCCAGGTCGACGAGAAGCTCGGCCGCCTGCCGCTGCGCTACTTCGACAGCCACGCCCACGGTGACACGCTGAGCCGTGTCACCAACGACATCGACAACATCGCCACCACGCTGCAGCAGAGCCTGACGCAGATCCTCACCTCGGTCTTCACGGTCATCGGCGTGCTGGTGATGATGTTCACCATCAGCCCGATGCTGGCGCTGATCTCGCTGCTGGTGCTGCCCGCGGCCGGGGTGACCACGGCGCTGATCGCGCGACGCTCACAGAAGCAGTTCGGGATCCAGTGGGAGCAGACCGGCGCCATCACCGGGCGCGTGGAGGAGACGCACACGGGTCACGCGATCGTCAAGGTCTTCGGACACCGGGACGACGCGATCCGCCGCTTCGACGAGGAGAACGAGCAGCTCTTCCAGGCCAGCTTCCGGGCCCAGTTCATCTCCGGCATCATCCAGCCGACGATGAACTTCGTCAGCAACCTCAACTACGTCGCGATCGCGGTGATCGGCGGCATGCAGGTTGCGTCGGGCAGCATGACGCTGGGCGACGTGCAGGCGTTCATCCAGTACTCGCGCATGTTCACCATGCCGATCACGCAGGTGGCCAGCATCATGAACGTGCTGCAGTCCACGATGGCCTCCGCGGAACGCGTCTTCGAGCTGCTCGACGAGCCCGAGGAAGTGCCCGACGCGGCGCAGCCACACATGCTGCGGGAGGCGGTCGGGCGCGTCGTCTTCGAGAACGTGTCGTTCCGCTACGAGCCGCAGACGCCCCTCATCGATGACCTGAACGTGGCCGTCGAGCCCGGCGAGACGGTCGCCATCGTGGGCCCCACCGGGGCCGGCAAGACGACGCTCGTCAACCTGCTGATGCGCTTCTACGACGTCGACGGCGGCCGCATCACGGTCGAGGGCATGGACGTCCGCGAGATGACCCGGGACAACCTGCGGAGCACGTTCGGCATGGTCCTCCAGGACACGTGGCTGTTCGGCGGGACCATCCGCGAGAACATCGCCTACGGTCGCGAGGACGCGACCGAGGAGCAGATCCAGGAGGCCGCCCGTGCGGCGCATGTCGACCACTTCGTACGCACCCTGGCGCACGGCTACGACACCGTCATCGACGACGGCGCCGCGAACGTCTCGCAGGGCCAGCGGCAGCTCCTGACGATCGCGCGGGCCTTCCTGGCCGACCCGCCGATCCTGATCCTGGATGAGGCCACGAGCTCGGTCGACACGCGTACCGAGGTGCTGGTCCAGCGGGCCATGACCCGGCTGATGCAGGGCCGGACCGCGTTCGTCATCGCGCACCGGCTCTCGACGGTCCGCGATGCGGACGAGATCCTGGTCATGAACCACGGGCGGATCGTGGAGCAGGGCACGCACGAGCAGCTGCTGGCGCGCCAGGGCTTCTACGCGGAACTGTACAACAGCCAGTTCGTGGAGCCGCTGGCCGAGGCGGTCTGAGCGGCCGCGCCGCCGGTCGGCGTCGGGGCAGCGTTCTGGCCGGGAGGGGCGTTCGCAGGCGCGACGTGCCGGCGGAGAACCCGCCGGAGAGGACGGAACCACGAAGGCATTCGAGACCGCGTACGAGGGCACACCGTCCTGGGACATCGGCCGGCCCCAGGACGCCGTGGTGCGCCTGGCCGAGTCCGGGCTGATCGCCGGTTCGGTGCTCGACGCGGGCTGCGGAACCGGCGACACGGCGCTCTACCTCGCCGGTCGGGGGCACGAGGTCGTGGGGATCGACTTCGCGGCTGCCGCGATCGCAAAGGCGCGGGCGAAGGCCGCCGCGCGCGGGATCGGGCCGGGCGCGGCCACGTTCCTCGAATGGGACGCGCTGCGGCTTGGCGAGCTCGTAGCCGAGCTCGGTCGGTCATTCGACACAATCCTGGACGTGGGGCTGTTCCACACCCTGCAGCCCGCCGACCGGGCCGCCTACGCGGCGAGCCTGCGGGCCGCCATCGAGCCGGGCGGGCGGTGCTTCGTGCTGTGCTGGAGCGACCGGAACCTGTTCGGGTGCGGGCCCGAGCGCGTGCGGCGGGGCGCGCTGCGGCAGGCGTTCCGGAGGGGCTGGTCGGTGGAGGCCATCGACGGTGAGACGCTCGAGACCCTCCTCCCGTCGGGGCGCGTGCACGCGTGGCTCGCGCGGCTGCGGGCGGCGTGATCGCGCCCCGGTGATCGCGCCCCGGTGATCGCGCCGCGGCCGACGGGCCTGCCCGGACCGACGGGCCTGTCCCGGCCGACGGGCCTGCCCGGACCGAAGGGCCTGCGCCCCGGCGATTGCGCCCCGGCGATTGCGCCCCGGCGATTGCGCCCCGGCCGACGGGCCTGCCCGGGTTGTTCGAGGTCTTACCCGCCCGGGCCGGGGGTGCCGGTGCGCGTGGCGGCGCTCCCCCACGTCGGGCGGTCGCCGCGTTCAGCCGCGCGGCGTGACGAGCCCCGCCTGCGCCTGGCGTTGCGTGACGGCCGCCAGGGCCGCCGCGAACATGACCCTGACCTGGCGCCACGAGTGGC
>JAJYDP010000577.1 GCA_021777365.1 Chloroflexota bacterium
ACTCGGTGGTCCAGGGCATCGACCGGATCATGCCGGTCGACGTGTACGTGCCGGGCTGCCCGCCGCGCCCCGAAGGGCTCATCTACGGGATGATGAAGCTCCAGCAGCTGATCGTGGCACGCCGCGGGCGCTGGGCCGCGCGCGCCGTGGGACCCCGCCCGCCCCGGAATTGGGACGGTATGGACGAGTGGCCGCAGAAGCCGGTCGGGGCGCCGGCACGGGTACTGGCGCCCCATGATGTCGGATGACCACCCCGCATCGCACCTCCGCGGACGGCCCGCCGAATGCGACCGGGACGAGCGCTCGGGCCAGGCCCTCTGACGACCCCAAGATACTGATCGAGCGGCCGGCAACGATCTGGGATGCCGTCCCGCCGCTCGCGCCGCGCACCGAGCGGGAGGCCGAGTTCTACGCGCTGCGCGACGGCGAGATGCTGCTCAACCTGGGCCCGCAGCATCCCTCGACGCACGGCGTGCTGCGGGTGGTGGTGAAGATCCGCGGCGAGAACGTCGTGGATCTCGACCCCGTCATCGGGTACCTCCATCGAGGCGTCGAGAAGATCTGCGAGCACTCCGACTACCAGATGTGCATCAGCCAGTGCGATCCGCTGGACTACGTCAGCGCGCTCCACAACGAGTGGGCCCCCGTGATGGCCTTCGAGACGCTGCTCGATGTCCGGCCTCCGCGGCGTGCGGAGTTCATCCGCGTGCTGGTCGCCGAACTGAACCGGATCTACAGCCACACCCTCTTCATGGGCTGGCTGGCCCTCGACATCGGCGCCCTGACGCCGGTCCTGTACAGCTTCGCCGAGCGCGACGAGATCGTGGAGATGCTGGCGGCCCTCACCGGGCAGCGGATCCTATTCAACTACTTCCGCATCGGGGGCGTGAACTGGGATCTCAACCACGAGTTCATGAGCCGTCTGGGCGACTGGATGGGCCATGCGCTGCGGCACGTCGCAGCGAACGAGACGCTCATGAACGAGAACGAGATCTTCGTGAAGCGGACGCGCGGGCTCGGCGTGATCGACGGGCCCACGGCGCGCCGGCTCAACCTGACGGGGCCCAACCTGCGCGCGTCCGGTGTGCCCTTCGACGTGCGGCGGGCGCACCCCTTCAGCGTGTACCCGGAGCTCGACTTCGAGATCCCGGTGCGGGAGGAGGGCGACACGTACGCCCGGTACCTGGTGCGGGTCGACGAGATCAAGCAGAGCATCCGGATCATCGATCAGCTCCTGCACACCATGCCCGATGGACCGGTCATGGCCCGCGTGCCGCGCCGCATGACGCCGCGTCCGGGACGCGCCTGGTCGGCCATCGAGAGCCCGCGCGGACTGTACGGGTGCTACGCCATCAGCGACGGCACCAACCGCCCGTTCCGCATGCGGATCCATGATCCGTCGTTCAACAACCTGCAATCACTGGGGCCGCTCTCCGAAGGCGCGCTGATCCAAGACGCGATCGCCATCCTGGCGAGTCTCGACCCTGTCATGGGAGGCGTCGACAAGTAGCGCCGCGCGCGGGAGGCGGGTGCAACGGCCGCCGGCGGGAGCGACCCCGACCTCAGGCGGAACCAGCCGCCGCAGCGCGTCGCAGGCCCGTGAGCGCGGGCTCGCGCGGGACGGCGCCGGCCAGCACCACCACACGGTACCCTCCCGTGCCGCGGGGATCGAGCAGCCACCGTGCCGCCGAGCGGGCCTCAAGCGCCTCGGCGATCGAGCGGGCCTCGCGCTGCGCCGACACCAGCCGCTCCCCCAGCCCCAGATTTGCCAGGAACTGCGCCTGCGTGGTGGTACCTGTCAGTTCGAGGCCGGCGTCGCGCGCGAATCGCTCGAGCGCGGTCAGATCCACGTGCGCGGTGAGATCCTGTCGACCTACCCGCCGATACGGATCGACCTCGACGGCGTGACTCGCGGCGCCCTTGAGGGTTCCCTCCGGGCGCCGTTGCGAGTACAGCTCCGCAGCGGGCATGCCGTAGTCGATGACAATGACCCAGCCGCGTTCAAGCTGACGTGCCACGTCCTCGATCCACGGGCGTAGCTCCAGGTTCACCTCGGTCCGCTGGCCCTCGAGGAGGACCTGGCCCGCGCGGTCCAGGTAGGCGCGCAGGCCAGGAGTGACCAAAGGCATCGGCTGGTCTGCGAACCAGCCGTCGCGCCAGCCCACTCCGATCTCGACCAGCTGACCCTCCCGCCGCTCGACGCGATGGACAGGCAACGCGTCCAGGAATTCGTTGGCGATCACCACGCCGGTGATGGCATCTGCCGCCGGGACAGAGGCGCGGGCTGTGGTGGACCCCGGGGACGGCGCCGACGCGGCCGGCGGAACACCCGGGGTCTTGGCCGCGGCCCACCCTGCCGCTCCTGGTGCGTCGATCCAGGGAACCCACCCGACGAACGAGCCCTGGCCCAGGGGATCCACGCCTGCCTCCTGCTCAAGACGGGCGCGCAGGTCGGCCAGTCGGTATGGGTTGACCTCGGCGGGTTGATACACCAGTGCCGCAAACGTCTCGGGCGCTTCGTCGCGCAGGGTCGCCAGTAGCGGTGCCGCGAGCGAACCCGAGCCCGCGCCGTACTCCCGGAGCGTGAACCGGGACGGACCACCAAGCCGCTCCCAGCAGTCCACGATCTGCCTCGCCAGGGTCCTCCCGAACAGGGGATGAGCCTCCGGGGCGGTCAGGAAGTCTCCGTCCCGACCGGGGCGGGGGGCAGCCACGGCGTAGTAGCCCTGGCCGGGCTCGTACAGCGCGCGCGACATGAAGCGAGCGAACGTGATCGCACCGGACGAGAGGATCTCATCCCGGAGTGCGTCGACCAGCGCCGGTTGGCTCTCCAGGCGGTGCCACTCGTGATCCGCGCTCACGCGGGACGGCCCCGGCCGCCGTTGGACAGCCCCGAGGGCCCGGGGCCCGGCACGACGCGTGGGCGCTGGCATGCGTCGAGTATCTGCTGCGCAGGCAGATCGCGCCACGGGATGGACGCCACGAACCCGGGTCCCCGTCGTCACCCACGCCCTCGCGCCAGGGCAGCAGGCGCGGATGGGGACACTCCAGCTGTACGGCAGTGGCACTGTCCAGCGTGCTCATCCCATCGGCATGCTGCTCGCCAGCGTCGCAAGGGCGATCGTTGTCCCCACTACCACGACCGCGAGCGACGCCGGCTGGCGCAGCAGGCCGGCAGTCGCTGGAAACGGCGCGACCTGCCCGGTGCGCCCCCCCTGGTGACGCGGAGCACCTCCGCCAGCAACGCGGGCGTGGGCGGTGAGGACGCGCGGGCTCGAGACGCTGCTCCGGCTCCTGCTCGTCGCGCCGCCCAGTCCCGAGGCGGCGATGCGCGGTGGCGCGGATCTGCCGCCCGTGCTCCGGACCAAGCCCGCCCCCAAGCCCGCGAAGACGCCCAAGCCGAGCCGTCTCCGGCGAAGTAGGTCGCCTCCGTGGCTCCTGCCGTTCCCTGACGCCCAACCCGCGCGCCGACCGTGTGTGTGTCAGGCGGACAAGCGGCCGGCGAGGGCATCGGGAAGTCAGGGGTCCGGTGCGGCGGGGCACGATCTCCGGGCGGCGCAACGGCCCTCGGCCGGCCGAAAACAGCCCTTCCGGGACCCGGGATTTCACCGCCGGTAATCGCTGTTATAGGCGGCAATCTTGACAGGCACGCTGGCCCGCCGAAGATCCCGCATGAGCACCGCCCTGGTCTCCACCCCAACCCCCGCCCCCCTCGTTCCCGCCTGGTCAAGCGCCGACCTGGACCGCCTGGTGGCGGCCGTCATCCGGCGCGGCGGCTCGGAGGCCACGAGGCGTGCCTACCGGCTCGATCTCGCCCAGTACTTCGCCTGGCTGCGCGAGCAGGGGCTGACGCCGGCCACCGCCAGTCCGGACGACCTCGACGCCTACAAGGTCTGGCTCCTGGAGCCCGAGACCGGCCGCCAGCCCGAGACCTACACCGTGAGCAGCGTGCGGCGCAAGCTGACGCCGGTGCGCGGCCTGTATGCCGAGGCCGACCGTCGCCGCCTGCTGCCGTTCAACCCGGC
>JAJYDP010000578.1:0-396 GCA_021777365.1 Chloroflexota bacterium
GCGCGGATCGTCTGCCGGTACGACAGCGTGACGAGCGCGAGCACGCCGACGATCGCGACCGAGATCGGCAGGAGCCAGCCGAAGGCGATCGTCCCGACGCCGAGGAGCGTGTAGAGGCTCGCCTGCGTGGCGTACGCGACCGACGACATCACGTCGGACGAGAAGACCGGCAGCGCCTTCCACTTGGGCAGCCGCTCGTCGATCTCCTGCTCTGTCGAGAGCGGGCGCCCGAACAGCGCGCGTTTGGCCGAGGCCCAGGCCCGTCCGCCGGGCGTGGTCGGCTCGTCCGCCGCCAGCTTGGCGGTGAAGACGCCGGGCGCGACGTAACGGAAGTAGCGGGTGTGCGGGCGGTCGACGCGCACGCGGACATCGCCGGGCTTGCGCCCGCGTCGGAAC
>JAJYDP010000578.1:406-779 GCA_021777365.1 Chloroflexota bacterium
CGGTCATGTACGGGCGCTATTCTCCGATGAGGCGCCCCGCGACGGCAAGCGCCGCGTGAATCAGGCCGTGGCCCGGCGTGCTGCCCGCCCGACGGCCCAGGCCCGCCGGGGCACCCACGCCGGTGACCAGGATCGTGTCGGGCGCCGTCCGGCGGAGCTCCACGTGCAATGCCGCGGCCGAGGACGCGCTGTCTTCCAGCAGCGCGTCGGTGTCATGCAGCCCGCACACCATCACCCACCGGCTGGTGCCACGGGCCACGAGCGCGACGGCGGCCGACAGCTCCATCTCGTCGCGGGCCCGAACCACGTCCCGGTCGCGCTCTGCCGGTGCCTCGCCCCAATTGAGGGTCGCTGCACGGGAGACCCTGTCCTG
>JAJYDP010000578.1:789-4024 GCA_021777365.1 Chloroflexota bacterium
CGCGAGCCTCCAAGAGGCGGCCGGTCCCTCGGGTGGGCCTTGGGCTCAGGAAGTGCTCAAGAATCGCGCCCGTCCTCAGGATGGTTCCAGCCGATACCCCACCCCCGGCTCCGAGACGATCGCCGCCCCCGCGTCCCCGGTGGGATCCGCGGCATCCAGCTTGCGCCGGAGCTGGCTCACGTAGACGTGCAGGTAGTGTCCTGCGTCCGTGTAGCCGCGACCCCACACCGCCTCCAGCAGCCGGTGGTGGGTCACCACCCGACCCTGCGAGGCCGCGAGCACGCGCAGCAGCTCGAACTCCCGCGGGGTCAGGTGGACGGGAGCCTCGCCCGCCCGGACTTCATGGCGGGACGCGTCGATCCGGATCCGGCCGATGACCAGCGCGCCGTCCAGCTCTCGTTCGGGTCCCGCGACCCGGCGCAGGAGCGCCCGCAGCCGTGCGTGCAGCTCGGACATCCCGAACGGTTTCGTCACGTAGTCGTCGGCGCCGAGGTCGAGGGCGGCGACCTTCTGTTCCTCGCGGCCGCGCGCGGAGAGGACCAGGATCGGGGTCGTGGACTCGCGCCGGATGCGCCGGACGATCTCGACGCCGTCCACGTCGGGCAGGCCGAGGTCGAGGAGGACGAGGTCCGGCCGCCGCGCCTCCCATCGCGCCATCGCTGCCGCGCCGTCCGCCGCGAGGGCGACCTGGTACCCATGTGCCTCCAGGTTCCTCGCCACCAGCCGCCGCGTCTCCGCGTCGTCCTCCACAAAGAGGACACGCAGCCCCGAACCCTCGTGGCCCGTCTCGCTCACCGGGCGGTCCCGTCCTGCGGCGCCGGAGTCTGCGGGGCCACCGCGAGGCGATCCGGAGGCGCCCCCGTGCCGGTCCGGTCGTCCGACGGCAGGTCGATCACGATCGCCAGGCCCCCTCCCTCGCTCGCCCGTGCGCCGATGCGACCGCCCATGGCCTCCACCAGCCCTCGCGCGACCGAGAGCCCGACGCCCGTGCTGCCCCGCGATCCGTCCGACCCGCGACGCACCCGAAAGAACTTGTCGAAGAGCCGATCCAGCGCCTCCGGCGGGACGCCGGGCCCATCGTCCTCCGCCATGAGCCGCACCATGCCCGGGGCCGGAGGAGGCGCGTCGTGCACGCGCAGCGTCGTCGTGGCCGGGGTGTGCCGGGCGACGTTGTCGAGGACGTTGGCAAGTGCCTGTTCGAAGAACAGGCCGTCGACCAGCACCGGGGGAAGCGTCGGATCCAGGGCGACGAGGACCTGCCGCGGGCCCAGGCGCGCGCGCCGGCGCGCCAGGCAACCGCGCACAAGGTCCTCGAGCGAGAACGGCTCGAGCTTCGCGACGAGCTCGCCGGCCTCGACGCGGCTCATGTCGAGCAGGTTCGTCACCAGCTCGTTCAGTCGTTCGGCCTCGCGGTCGATGGTCGCCGCCGCCTCCCGCTGCTCGTCGGGCGACCAGGTCATGTCGGGATCCATGAGGTTGCCGGCGGCGGCCCGGATCGACGCGAGCGGCGTGCGGAGGTCGTGCGACACCGAGTCCAGCAGGGCGCTCTTGAGTGCCTCGCTGCGGCGGGCGACCTCGGCGGCCCCGGCCCGCTCGCCGAGTCGCTTGCGCTCGATGGCACGCCCGAACTGGTCGGCGGCCGCGGAGAGCAACCGCGTCTGCCCCTCGTCCGGCGAGCCCGCGTCCGAGTCGCGCACGGCCCAGATCGACCCGCACGCCTCCGCCTCCGCCTCGATGGTGACCCGGAAGGTGGTCGCGCCACGGGGTCCGGGCTCGGCTGCGGTCCGGAACGGGGCGTGAAGCGTGACCCAGTCGGCGGGCCCGGCAGGCGCGGACCGGAGCAGGCAGTGGATCCGGGGCATCGCGCGCGGATCGGGGCCGGTGCCCGCAGCCACGCGCTCCTGGTCAGGAGACCGCCCGAGGCCAACCCACAGCGAGCGCATGCCGGTCGCCGCGGCCAGGGTCGGCACGACCTCGGCCATCCCCTCGATCGGCTCGTGGTGGCGCGCCAGCTCCCGGCTCACCGCGTACAGCGCCTGCGATTCCCGCTCCCGCCGCTCGGCGGCCTCCGCCCGGTTCCGCTGCATTGCGGCCAGCTGCCCCACGATCGCACCGACCCCGAGCAGCAGCGCAAGGTCGACCCAGGCCGTCCGGTCGGAAACGCTCAGGGTCAGCGTGGGCTCGACGAAGAAGAAGTCGTAGAGCAGGAACGAGGCCACCGCCGTCCCGATCGCGGCAGCGGTGCCGAAGACCACCGCGGCGGCCACCACCGCGAGCAGGTAGACCGCGTCGGCGTTGGGCACGCCGAACGCGGCCTCCAGCAGTCCGACCAGCAGCGTGGCACCGGCGAGGAGGCCCGCGATCACCGCGAGCCTCGCCAGCAGGCGCGTCGTGCGAGCGGGCTTCGGCACGTAGCCGAGTATGCAGCCGGCGTGCCGGAGCTGTGTGTTCGGCCGCGGTCCGGCACGGCGGCTGCGGTCCGGCAAGGCGGCTGCGGTCCGGCAAGGCGGCCGATGCGTTGGCGGCTCGACCGGATTGCACGATCAGTGAACAGGAAGGGCATCGCCAGCCCCCCGTCGCACGGGACGGCGCCCCTCCGGCCGTTCGCGCACGTCGCAGCCGACCGCTGGACCCCGGCGGATGTGCCGATCCGACGAGAACGGCACATCCCGGCCGCGTTGCATCTCAACGCCGGTGCCCCAACGCGCGCCGTCGCACACCCGACGCGCGCCGTCGCCCCCCGGTCGTTCGCCACCGCACACCCGACGCGCGTCAGCGCGACCGTTGTTCACTGATCGTGAATAAGCGGCACCAGGTCGTCCGCCGTCGACCGGGCGCCGGCATGCACGCAGCATTCGGGTGCCACAGGACTCCGCCAGCCGGGCCAGCGAGCCAGCTCGTCCTGGCCAGCGCGGCTCGACCAGCTCGTCCTGACCAGCGCGGCCTGACCAGCCCGGCTCGACCAGCTCGTCCTGACCAGCGCGGCCCGCCATCCTGACGCGGGTCCTGCCGGCCGCGCGCCCCGGGCCCCAGATCGCGTCGAGGGTGGCCCGGCCCGCCCTCGGGGGTGCCCTGTTCGACTCTGCCTGGGACTTCGACCGCCCCTACCCGGTGGCCGGCGACGGCGCGCGCTTCGAGGGATGGACCACCCTTGCCCTGCTCGCCCATCACGTCCCCGGCAGGCAGATCGGCCACCTCGTGCTCGCCAACCCCTCCCGGCACCCTTGCCTGCTCG
>JAJYDP010000579.1 GCA_021777365.1 Chloroflexota bacterium
CCGACTCGACCAGGTCGCGCGACCAGACCAGGTGGTAGCCGCCGAGGTCGTTCCGGGCATTGCCCCAGGGGATCGACAGGCTCGCGACGGTGGCACCGGGCGCCGTCCGGTCCTGGTGGGTCCGCAACACGGCGGCCGAGTCCCGGTACAGCCGGCCCAGCTCGTCACCGAGCTGCTCCGGCGGCGGCACGCAGGTTCGGGCGAACCCGTGCCAGTTCCCGATGTACTCGTCCCAGGCCGTCTCGAAGCGCCCGACCAGCGCGGACGCGACCTGGAGCGCGGCCTCCTCGGGACGTCTGCCGAAGCCGAGCGCGATCTGGGCGACGCCGTCGCGGAGCGGGATCTCGCTCATCGCGGCGACGTTCCCCTCGCCGGTCGCGTCGTACGTCCAGGCCATCCGGCCGTTCCGGGCGAAGTCCTGCCACCCGTCCGACGCGCCCACGTACCCCACGCTCTGCCGGGCCGCAGGCGGATCCGACGCGAGCGCGAGCGCATACGGGTCGTCGGCGGCGAAGAGCGTGGGGCGCCCCTTGTACGTGCCGGCCCAGGCACGGTTGCGCTGCCCGCTGAACCCCAGGTGCGGGGCCAGCAGCGGGTAGAGGCGAAGGGGATGTGCCGCTTCCGCCCTGTCCGCGGGCCCGCGCCGGTCCTCCAGGCAAGCCTCGATGCGGATCACGTCGGCGTGGTCGTCCGCGCAGATCCGCAGCGTCAGCTCGTACGCGGTGTGGCGATGGACGGCGATCACGGCGGGCACGCCCGGCTCCACGAACCGAACATCGGACTCGGCGTCGCGCTTGACCTCGCTCCAGAAGCCCGCGTCGTCCGCGACGATGAACCCGAGGTCGCGGATCTGGGGACGATCGACGCGGGGCCAGTAGACCTCGTTGAGGATCCCGTGTCCGACCGTGAACCAGACCCTGCTGGCGTAGTGCGAAGTGCCCACGGCATCCTTCGCGCTGCTCGACCAGGTCGGAGCGATGCCGGGCGACCCGGGGGCATCGCCGGAAAGCCGGAGGGGAGCGGGAAACTGCGCGCCGGGGGACGGATCGGCTGTCATCCTCCCAGCGTAGCGCCGGCTGGGCCGGAGCGCTCTCGGAAGGGCCGCGACGCGACGTGGCGCGTCCGGAGGAGGGCCGGCGAGACCGTTGGGAACAGCAGGGGCGCGGCATCCGGAGGGGGGATCCGGGAGCCGCGCCTCGATGTCGAGTGAACAATCCGCGGGCTCCGCGCTCAAGGGCCGAGCGGCCCCTACCCTGCTGGGCATTGTGCCGCTCGCCAGGCCGGAATGGGTAGGCCGGACCTGCTCGACGGGGTAGGTTGCCACCGCGGAGCGTCAGCGATCGCTTCCCTCGAACAGCACTCCCGGGTTCAGCAGGCCCGCGGGGTCCAGGGCGCGCTTGATCGCGCGCATCGCGGCCATGTCGACGGCACCGCGCGTGAGCCCCAGCCAGCGCCGCTTCGCGATCCCCACGCCATGCTCGGCGCTGATGCTCCCGCCGAGCTCCGCCACCAGGGCATCGCGACGCGCCGGCTCGTGGGCATGGCGGAGCGGCAGAGTCGAGGGATTGCCACCAGCCGGCCCGGGGGCACGACGTCGCGGCCCGGCCGATGGGTCGCGCGGCTCGTCCGGGCGGGGCACCCGCCGAGCATAGCGCCGCGGGCACGTGCCGGCGTCACACGTACCATGAAGAGGTGACGACACTGCTCCTGGTCCGCCACGGCCTGACCACCGCGACGGGACGAACCCTTTCCGGTTGGACCTCCGGCCTCCACCTCGACGAACGCGGCACGCGGCAGGCCCAGGCGCTGCGGGATCGGCTTCGCCAGGTCCCGCTGGCCGCGCTGGTCGCGTCGCCGCTCGAGCGCTGCGTCGAGACCGCGTCGATCCTGGGCCAGGGTCGCGGGCTGGAGCTCCAGCTCGACGAACGGATCGGCGAGGTGCGGTACGGTGACTGGACCGGCCGCGACCTGAAGGCACTGGCGAAGGAACAGCTCTGGCGGGTGATCCAGGTCCACCCGTCCGCCGCGGAGTTCCCGCATGGCGAGCCGCTGCGGGCCGCCCAGTCAAGGGCAGTCGACGCCGTGCGGGACTGGAACGCACGCCTGGGAGCCGACGCGACCTGGATCCTGTGCAGCCACGGCGATGTCATCAAGGCCCTGCTCGCGGATGCCCTGGGCATGCACCTCGACCTGTTCCAGCGCATCCAGGTCGATCCGTGCTCACTGAGCGTGGTCCGGTACACGCCACTGCGGCCCTTCGTCGTGCGTGTCAACGACACGGGAGGCGGCATCGACGACCTGCTCCCGCAGAAGAAGCGACGCCGCCGCTCGCCGGATGCCGTCGTCGGGGGCGGCGCGGGCGGCACGGGGTAGACTCGACCGACGCGGGATCGCCCGCAACTCCGGAGGACCGATGCCTCGACGCATCTTCAGCTTCGACACGCCCGATCGCTTCACCGCCGGAACGGTGGGCGAGCCGGGCCACCGCACCTTCTTCCTGCAGGCACGCAGCGGGCCCCGCGTGGTCAGCGTGATCGTGGAGAAGGAGCAGGTCTCGGTGCTGGCCGACCGCATGGGCCAGCTGCTCGAGGAGATGCGCCACCGCGGCGTGGACGTGCCGCTGGACCTGCCGGACGCCGCGCAGGACGTCGCGCCGCTCGACGAGCCCCTGGTCGAGCAGTTTCGCGCCGGGTCGATGGTGCTCGCGTGGGACGGCGAGGCGCGCGAGATCGTCGTCGAGGCGCGCGCCGAGGTCGAGGAGGGGGAGGAGGAGCCCGACGAGGAGGACGAGGACGCGCCGGAGGGCCCGGACCTGCTGCGGGTGCGCATGCCCGCCCAGGCCGCCCGCGTCTTCGTGGACCGCGCGCTGCGGGTCGTCTCCGCGGGCCGCCCTCCCTGCCCGTTCTGCGGGCTTCCGCTGAACCCGGAGGGCCACCTCTGCCCGCGGAGGAACGGCCACATCCACTGACGATGGACGGGGGCGACGCGCTCCGCGTGCTTCGCGAGGGCCGGCTGCGGCCGATCGGACGCCTCGCGGATGCCTCGAATGCCACCCTCTTCTGCCACGTCGCAGGGCCCGGGTCCGACGGTGCCGAGGTCGAGCTGGCGTGCGTGTACAAGCCGGTACGAGGCGAGCGGCCGCTCTGGGACTTTCCGGTCGGCACCCTGGCCAACCGGGAGTACGCGGCCTTCCTGGTCTCAGAGGCGGCCAGCTGGGCGATCGCGCCCCCCACGCTTCTCCGCGACGGCCCGTTCGGGCCAGGCATGGTGCAGCTGTGGGTCGACGTGGACGAGGCGGTCGACGTGGTGGACCTGGTGCGGCAGTCCGACGAACGACTCCGGCGGATCGCCCTGTTCGACGCCGTGGTCAACAACGCCGATCGCAAGGGCGGCCACCTGCTCCCGGCTCCCGGCGGCCACGTGCACGGCGTGGATCACGGGATCTGCTTCGCGGTGGAGCCGAAGCTGCGGACCGTCCTGTGGGGCTGGCGCGGGTCGCCCATCGCTCGCACCGAACGCACGATCCTCGAGCGGCTGGGGACGGCGCTGGAGGGCGAGCTTGGAGCGCGCCTCCGCGAGCTCCTCGCCGAGGATGAGGTCGCCGAGTTCGGCTCGCGGATCGAGCACCTGCTCTCGACCGGCTGCTTCCCCGAGCCCGACCCGGAGCGCCCGGCAATCCCCTGGCCGCCCTTCTGATCTCACCCGGACCCCGGCGGGATCGGCGAGGCAGGCGTCATCCCGCAGGCGTTTGCCGGCAGGCGTTTGCCGACAGGCGTTTGCCCGCGACTACACGAGCGCGCGGACGTTCGTCAGCGCGCCGAGGATCCCCATGACGGCCACGACGATCGCCAGCCAGCGGCCGCCGCCGGTGCGCCGCGAGTACAGCTGGATGATGACGATCATGACCGCCACGCCGATGAGCTTGGCGAAGGCCACGGCCCCGAAGCCGCCCATCACGTAGACGATCCGGAGCGGCCCGGCCTCGCCGCCGATGCCGGACTCGCGCACGGCC
>JAJYDP010000580.1 GCA_021777365.1 Chloroflexota bacterium
TGCAGCGTGGTGTGCTTGAACAGGTTGTTGAGCACCTTGTGCGGGTTGGCGTCGCGCTTGCACTCGATGACCAGGCGCATGCCGTCGCGGTCCGACTCGTCGCGCAGGTCCGCGATCCCGTCGAGCTTCTTGGCCCCGACCAGGTCCGCGATCTTCTCCACGAGCTGCGCCTTGTTGACCTGGTACGGCAGCTCCGTCACGACGATGGCGATCCGGTTGCCGCGGGTCTCCTCGAAGGCGCACACGGCGCGCATCACGACGCGGCCGCGTCCGTTGGCGTACATGTGGCGGATCGCGTCCACTCGCTCCTGCTGGCCGGTCAGCGCGTTGCGCTGCTGTTCGTAACGGAAGATCGTCGCGCCCGTCGGGAAGTCGGGCCCCTTGATGTGCTCGCAGAGGTCGTCGACGGTGAGCTCGGGGTTCTCGATCAGGGAGATCGTGGCGGTCACGATCTCGCCCAGGTGGTGCGGCGGGATGTTGGTGGCCATCCCCACCGCGATCCCCGAGGACCCGTTCACCAGCAGGTTCGGGAGCCGGCCCGGCAGGATCGCGGGCTCGCGCTTGGTGCCGTCGTAATTGTCGGCGAAGTCGACCGTGTCCTTCTCGATGTCGGTGAGCATCTCGGCCGAGATGGCGGTCATCCGCGCCTCGGTGTACCGCATCGCCGCGGCCGGGTCGCCGTCGACCGAGCCGAAGTTGCCCTGGCCGTCCACGAGCGGGTAGCGCATCGAGAAGTCCTGGGCGAGGCGCACCAGCGCGTCGTAGATGGAGACGTCGCCGTGGGGGTGGTACTTGCCCATGACGTCGCCCACGATCGCGGCGCACTTGCGGTACCCGGCCCCCGAGGTCAGGCCCATCTCGTGCATCGTGTAGAGGATCCGGCGCTGGACCGGCTTGAGCCCGTCGCGCACGTCCGGCAGGGCGCGGCTGACGATCACGCTCATCGCGTAGTCCAGGTACGCCTGCCGCATCTCGTCCTCGATGCGGATCGGGAGCACGCGGCCGCGGTCCTCGGTCACTCGCTGGGGCTCCTCTCGATGTGGCGATCGGCGGTCGTGGACGGCTGCCCGAACGCGGGGCTGGCCGCCATCAGGTCGGCGAAAGCGGCGGCGGCCCTGGACGCCGCACTGGTCGAACCGGCGCCGGGATCGCGGCGGAGGCCGGCCACCCGCTCACGGATTGCGGCGGCCCTCGCGCGGTCGATCGCCGGGAGCGCGTCCCGGATCACCCAGGCGCGGTTGCCGTCCCGGTCGGCGGCGGCACGCGATGCCTGGATGTCGAGAAACCGCTCCACCAATGCGGCGTCGACCCGGTGCCAGGAGCGCAAGGCCCACGCGAGCGCGCGCCGGACGTTCTCGTCGGGGTCACCCAGCAGCTCGCCGACGAGATCGAGGGCCGGTGACTCCGCCAGCCTGTGCCGGTCGGCCGGGACCACCTCGAAGGGAAGCGAGGCGATGGTGGACCCCACGAACCGGCGCTCCCACGGGGACGGCGAGTAGATCAGCTGCTCGAGCTCGGCCCAGCGGAACGGTTCGAGCAGGATACCGAGCGCGGCAACGCCCGCGAGCGTGTCGACGGCGATCCAGTTGTCGGCGGTATGCGAGAGCCGGCGGATGAGCTGCCAGCTGCGCTCCGGGTCGTGCTCGAGCGAGACGCGCAGCAGGGTGCACGCGACGGTCCGCATCTCGAGGTCGGGCTCTCGTTCGAGGCGCTCGGCGAGCCACAGCGCGACATCCGGGCGGTGGCGACAGGCGCTCCGGACCCTCGAGTGGACCGGTGCCGCGAGCGGCGCGCGGATCCCCAGCGCCGCGCCGAGCCCGGGCGTCACCTGGCGCAGGGTCGCGAGGTAGGCCGGATCGGCCAGGCGCGCGTAGCCGGACCGGAGTTCGGCCACGAACTCCTCCGGCCGGTCGACCTGCGCGGCGACGCGCGCGGCCAGGGCCCGTGCTTCCGGGAGCCGCTCGGCCACGACGGCGCCTGCGCGCTCGGTGACGGCGCTCGTCATCGGGGCGCTCCGTTCATCGGGGCGGCCCGTCCGGCGTGTCGCTGGTGACGCGCGAGGGCGGCCACGGCCGCAGGGGGCTCGCCTCCCGTGGTTCGACCGCCGGTTCGATGCGGAAGTCGTACCGGCGCTTGAGCTCGTCCTTCCGGTCGGGCGGTGCGTCCACGTAGACCGCCTCGGCCGTGGCGTGGACCGCGCCCGTCTCGGCGTCCAGCAGCCGGCCCTCCGTGCGGATGAGACGCCGCCGCCGTTCGAGGACCCGGCCCTCGGCGCGAAGCCGCCGCCCGATGGGGACCGGCCGGCGGAAGTCGACCGACATCCGGGCGGTCAGGCCCCAGGAGTCCTCGTCCACCAGTGCCCAGGCCATCACCTCGTCGAGGATCGCGCAGACGATCCCCCCGTGCGCGATCCCCTCCCAGCCCATGAACCGCTCGTCGAGGGTGGGCTCGGCCCAGCAGATCCCTGCATCGGCGTGGAGCTGGAGGCGCAGGCCCGACACGTTGAGCTCCCCGCAGGCGAAGCAGCCGTGCGGGCGCATCAGCAACCTGCGGTCGCCCACCGGGATCTCCGTGACCGCGGGGGCGAGGGGCTCGGGCATCGAGTCCGGCATCCGTCAGACGTCCAGGTTCCGCACCCGCCGGGCCTCCGAGCGGATGAACTCCCGGCGCGGCGCGACCCGCTCGCCCATCAGGGTGGTGAACACCTCGTCGGCGACGGCGGCATCCTCCGTGCTCACCTGCAGCAGGGTGCGGGTGGCGGGGTTCATGGTCGTCTCCCAGAGCTGCTCCGCGTTCATCTCGCCCAGGCCCTTGAACCGCTGGATCAGCGGGTTCCGGGTCTTGATCTCCCGGACCAGCCGGTCCCGCTCCTTCTCGTCCGAGGCGTAATAGGTGACCTTGCCCGTGCTGATCCGGTACAGCGGCGGCTGCGCGATGTAGAGAAATCCCTGCTCGATCACCGCCGGCAGGTGCCGGTAGAAGAAGGTCAGGAGCAGCGTGCGGATGTGGGCCCCGTCCACGTCCGCATCGGACAGCAGCACGATGCGGTGGTACCGGAGCTTCGCGATGTCGTGGGACTCGCCGATGCCGGCACCCAGCGCCACGATCAGGGGGCGCACGTTCTCGGAGCCCAGGATCCGATCCAGGCGGGCCCTCTCGACGTTCAAGAGTTTCCCCCGTAACGGGAGGATCGCCTGGAAGCGCCTGTCGCGGCCCTGCTTGGCGGAGCCCCCGGCTGAGTCGCCCTCGACGATGAAGAGCTCGCTCCGGGCGGGATCGCGCTCCTGGCAGTCGGCGAGCTTTCCCGGGAGCGCGGCGCCCTCCAGGGCGCCTTTGCGGATCACCAGGTCGCGGGCCTTGCGCGCGGCCTCGCGCGCCCGCGAGGCGGTGAGGCACTTGTCGATGATGCGGCGCCCGTCCGCCGGGTTCTCGTCGAGATACTGGCTCAGGCCGTCGGCCACCGCTGCCTGGACCTGCCCCTTGACCTCGGCGTTGCCGAGCTTGGCCTTGGTCTGGCCCTCGAACTGGGGCTCCACCAGCTTGACGCTGATCACCCCGGTAAGCCCCTCGCGGACGTCGTCGCCGCTCAGGTTGGCGTCGGAGTCGCGCAGCACGCCGGCCCGCCGGGCCCAGTCGTTGAGGGAGCTCGTGAGGGCGGCCCGGAAGCCGGTCAGGTGGGTCCCGCCGTCGACGGTGTTGATGTTGTTGGCGAACGCCAGGACCGTCTCGGTGTAGGTGTCGTTGTACTGGAGCGCCACCTCGATCGCGGTCTGCCCCTCGCGCCGCTCGACGTAGATGGGGCGCGCGTGCAGGACTTCCTTGTTCTTGTTGAGGTGCCGGACGAAGCTGATCAGGCCACCCTCGAAGTAGAAGGAGCGCTCACGGGCAGGCTCGGTTCGCTCGTCCACCAGCCGGATCCACAGCCCCTTGTTGAGGTAGGCCGACTCGCGCATGCGCTGGGCGATGATGTCGAACGACCAGTCGATGGTCTCGAAGACCT
>JAJYDP010000581.1 GCA_021777365.1 Chloroflexota bacterium
GCGCGTCGGACAGGCCGTGCCCGCGCATGTCGACCGCGATGACGCGCGTCAGCCGCCGCAGGCGTCGGGCGATGGGCGCCCAGGACCACGCGGTCTCGCCGATCCCGTGGACCAGCACGAGCGGCGGAAGCGGCGGATGCGGTAGCGGAAGCAGGGGCAGGGGCGTCGTCCCGGATCCCAGCGGCTCGGCCGGCCCACCCACCGGCCCGCCCCAGTCCAGGTAGTGGATCCGGTCGCCCGTGTCCACCGGCACCACGAGCGAGTCGGGCTCGGCGGTCGCAGCCGGCAGGATCACGAGGCTCGGATCCGGCGCCGGCCAATCGGATCGCGCGCCCGGCTCCTGGCGAGGAGGCACCTGCGTAGGATAGGCGGATGCCGATCCGTCGCCGTGGCAGCCAGGCCCGCCGCCATCCCCATCGCCCTCGGCCCTCGTTCAGCCAGTCGTTCTTCGAACGGGCGCTCGAGCGGGCGATCGATGGGCTCCCACGCCAGCTCCGACCCATCCTCGAGGAGGTGGCGGTCGTGGTCGGCGACGTCCCGAGCGCGGAGCAGCGGCGGACGGCGGAGCTGCGGCCCGGCGAGATGCTGTACGGCCTGTACGAGGGCGTGCCGCCCACGGAGTGGGGAGCCGACTGGGTGCCGCTGCCCAACAAGATCACGCTGTTCCAGCGGCCGCTCCAGGAGGACTTCCCCGATCCGATCGAGCTGGCGGAGGAGATCCGCGTGACGCTGGTCCACGAGCTCGCCCACCACGCGGGCTTCGACGAGGACCGCCTGGCGGACCTGGGCGTCGACTGAGCTCGCCGCCGGACCGTTGACCTCGCGCCCGGCCCAGGGCACCGCCCGCCGGCGCGGTCGCGCGGGCAGCCGGACACCCGGGCCCGGTCAGCCCCGCGGCGTTCGCTCGAGCGCCACCAGGTCCATCAGGATCGCGTAGGCCGTCGCCTCCACCGGCGCGCCCAGCAGCGTGAGCTGGAGCCGGCCGCCGTACTCGGACTGGATCCGGAGCGCCATCGAGGTCCCACCCACCATGGCCAGGGAGTCATCGAGCGGAAGCTCCTCCGGCTCGACCCGCACGCGCACGGCACGCGCTGCCCCCTCCCCCTCCGATTCGCCCCGGGCCACGAGCCGGACGCGCGCCCCGCGACCCACGGCCTCCGCGGGCCAGGCGTCGGGCACCGCCTCCAGGCCTCGGCGGTCGACGGCATCGGGCGTGATCAGCTCCGTCGGATCCAGCAGCAGGTTGGCGAGGATGGTCGCCTTCAGCGCCGCATCGTGCCCCTCGGTGTCGTTCCGCGGGTCGGCCTCCGCCTGGCCGGTACGCTGGGCCTCGGCCAGTGCCTCGGCGGCTCCCCGCCCCTCGGCCATGGCCGACAGGATGGCGTTGGTGGTGGCGTTGACGATGCCGGCGAACGACACGACCCGCCCGACCGGCACGATGGACTCGCGGATGGCGTGGGTGGGGAGACAGTCCATGAGCGCCGCCTCATACCGCAGGCGGGCGCCCGATCCGGCCGCCAGGCGGCGGAGCCCGGCCTCGCGCCATGCGACGGGGCCCTTGTTGGCGGTGACCACGTCGCGACCCGAGCCGAGCGCGGCGCGGATGTGGGTTGCTGCGGGCTCGCCATCGCGCGGCGACTGGGTAGTGACCTCCACCAGGGCGTCGTAGGGGGCGTCGGGGTCGGCCAGGAACGAGACGAGGTCGGGCCAGTGGCGTGCCGATCCAGGGACGCGCAGGCCCGCCCGGCGAGTCGCCACGGCGGTCACGTCGAACGCGAGCGCGTGCCGATCCGCGAGCTCGTCGGCCGCCCGGGCCAGCAGGGCCGTCAGTGCCTGCCCGACCGCGCCGTAGCCGGCCAGCGCGAGCCGCCGGCGCCTCAGGGCCACGCCACGTCCTCGGCAAGCGCAAGGACCCCCGGCAGCCGCGCCAGGTCCACGTTGCCGCCGGAGCCCACCACGCAGGCCGTATCACCGTCCCGCAGCGGGATCCTCGCCGAGATCACGGCCCCCAGGGCGGCGGCTCCCGCCGGCTCGAGCAGCTGCTTCATCCGCTCGAGCGCGAACCGGACCCCGGCCGCGATCTCGCGCTCCTCGACGAGCACGATCCCGTCCAGGTACCGTCGCGCCAGCGCCATGACCCACGGCCCCGCGAACGGCGCCCCCAGGCCGTCGGCGATGCTGATCGGGTCCAGGTCGACCACGTGGCCGGCCTCCAGCGCGAGCGTCAGCGCGTTGCTCGCGACGGGCTCCACGCCGTAGACCCGCACGCCCGGCCGAACCTGCTTCGCCGCTGCCGCGATCCCCGTCGCCAGCCCTCCGCCGCCCACGCCGACGACGATCACGTCGACGTCGGGGAGGTCCTCCACGATCTCGAGGCCGATCGTCCCCTGGCCGGCGATGATCGCGGGGTCGTCGAATGGGTGGACGTACACCAGCCCCCGCGCCTGCCGGATCTCCTCGAGGTGGCGGTAGGCGTCGCCGACGTGCTCGCCGTACAGCACGACCTCCGCGCCGTACTTCCGCGCCGCGGCCGCCTTCGCCTGCGATGCCCCGGCCGGCATGACGACGGTCACCGGGATCCCGCGGCTGGCCGCCACGTAGGCCACTGCCTGCGCGTGGTTGCCGGCCGACAGCGCGATCAGGCCGCGCCGCCGCTCGTCGTCGGTGAGCTGGTCCGTCTTGTTGGTGGCGCCGCGTGGCTTGAAGGAACCGGTCAGCTGCAGGTGCTCGGCCTTCAGGAAGACGCGCGGCTGCCCATCGGCTGCCGGTCCCGGCGACAGCGTCACGCCCTGCACGGCTCGGACGACCTGGCCGGCGGTGCGCGACGACAGCAGAGGGGTGCGGTGCACGCGGCCACGGATCCGCGCGGCGGCCTCCCGGATGCGCCCGAGGTGGATGTCGCCGACGGGCTCGGGCGCCGTTCCGCCACGCTGGTCTTCCACGGGACGAGTATCGCAGCAACCTCGTCGTGCCGCCCCGCGCGGTTCCCTGCCCACCGTCGCGGCGCGCCACCATCGGGGCACGCCACCATCGCGGCCGCGTCCCTGCGGGCCGGCGCCCGCGCTAGCATGGCGGCGGCGCCGCATGGAGGGAGCGGCGGAACGCGTGGTCGCGCAGGGAGGACGGCATGCCCGGGTTCACGCCCTTCACATCGAACTACTCGGATCTCTCGGACGAGAACGGCTACCAGTTCGAGTTCCGCTGCGACGTCTGCGGCAGCGGGTACCGCAGCGAGTTCATCCGCTCCCAGCTCGGGACCGCCGGCACGATCCTGTCCGGGGCGTCCGGCCTCTTCGGGAGCCTCTGGGGCGCCAGCCGCGTGGCCGACACCGCGCGCGACGTGGTGGACCGCGGCGCTCGCGACGAGGCGCTCAAGAAGGCCTCGAACGAGATCATGCAGCTGTTCAGGCGGTGCCCCCGCTGCAACAACTGGGTCGACGAGACCTGCTGGAACGATCAGCGGAACCTGTGCGTCACCTGCGCGCCGAAGCTCGCGACCGAGATGGAGGCGGAGCGCACCTCCGTCGAGCTGGACCAGATGCGCGACGCGATGCGGGCGCAGACGGTCTTCTCCGGCGACACGAGCGCGCGGCAGACGGTCTGTCCGAGCTGCGGGCGGCCGGTCGGATCCGAGAAGTTCTGCGCGAACTGCGGGACGCCACTGGGAACCGCGCACTGCACCCAGTGCGGGGCGGAGCTGGCCACCGGGGCACGGTTCTGCGGGAACTGCGGCGCCAAAGCGGGCTGATGGGGCGCCGAGCCGGGCACTGAGCTGGCGCCAGCCGACCCAGACGCTGGGCCGGCGTCAGCCGACCAGGGTGCCGCACACGGCGCAGAAGCGCGAGCCGGCCGCGAGCGCGGCACCACAAGCGGAACACGTGCCGGCGGACGACCCGACACCCGCCGACGCTGGCTGCGGGGCGGTGCCGGATCCCGCCGCGGGAGCAGCGGGCCTGGTCGCCTGCGCCGGCTGGCTCACCAGGCTCTGACCGCAC
>JAJYDP010000012.1 GCA_021777365.1 Chloroflexota bacterium
GCATGGGCAGTGGCGTGGCTCGGCGAGTTCGGACCGCGGGTGGGCGGCCGCTGCCGGGCGACGCGGACGGCCCCCGTTCGCGCGCGTCGGGCGTGGCCCGGGCGGCGCCGACACCAGGCGAGCACCAGGTGGTGGCGACGTATGCTGGCCGGCGGGCGCGTGGCCGCCGGAGCCGTAGCGGCGAGAGAGGGGAGGCATGATCGTGCGAAGGTCGGCCGAGGCGTGGGGCATCCTCGTCCTGGCGGTGCTGGTGCTCGCGATGCTCTGGCTCAACACGAGGGGCTGGGCCTTTGCCATCACCGTCGTGCTCGTGCTGCTCTTCGGGTTCTTGTGCTACGAAGAGGGCGAGGACAGCCGCCGGAGCTGGCGCCGGCGGTAACCTTGGGCGGCGTGCCGACACGTCGCCCGACGGTCGAGATGGGCCTGCGACTCGCCGAAGGCGGTCGGGCCGGATCCTGACCGCCACGCTGGCGAGCGGGACGAGGTCGAGATACCGTCACGAGGATCTCGCAGGGCACATCTCTTCCTTCGTGCCCGTGCCTGCGAGCCTCCAGCGAGTGCCTCGGTAACCTGTGCGTGACTTGATCTACGTCTGGTCGTGACAGGCACCGAGGAACAGGTTGGGTCGGTCCGGGGGGGAGCCAGGCGGCATGGTGACAGTGCGACCCGGAGGTCGTGAGCCGCAGGAAGGCGAGCAGACGCCGCCGCAGCGTGCGCAGGCCGACTTAGAGCAGGAGGGGACCCAGGTGGAGGCCCACGCTTTCAGCTTCGGCGCCCTGTTGAGGCTGCTCTCCGAGCTGGAACGACGGGGGCACGATGCCGAGGTGGGTGCCCTGCGGGACCGCCTCCGGGCGGCGGTGCGCGAGCGGCCGCTCGAGGAGGTCCACACCGAGATGGCCGCGGTCCGACGCGCCGCGGACGCCCTGGAGCGCCGGGCATGAGCCACGAGCCGAGCGGGGGGCGCGAGGTACCGGGCCCGCTGCCGGTGTGCCTGCAGTGCGGTGTGGCGGCCGCCTCGACGGGCGGCACGTTCTGCCGGCGCTGCGGGCTGCCCTACGGGGCGCCGCCCCGCGCCTACATGGCTCCCACCTGCCCGATCTGCTATCGGGACGCGGCCGACGACGGGCGCTTCGAGTCCGTGGTGCCCGGGTCTGGGCGCGTCGATCTGGTGCGGCACCTGGCCGAGCACACGCAGGCGCCGGTCGGCGACGACGAGTACCTGGAGGGCCTGCGGGAGGGGGAGAACGTCCGCGTGGGGCGATGGAGTGCGCCCTTCGATCTCGTGCGGCGGTACCTCGTGCTCGGGGTGGTCGACGCCGGCCGGTCTCGTCGCGTCCTCCACAACGCGCTCCTCCTGGCCGTGAGCCAGATGGCACGCTGGGGTCCCGATGCCAGCGTGGTCGCCGATCAGCCCGAGTGGGCCGAGGCGCGCCAGGCGCTCTCCCGCCTGATGGAGCGCTACCACCGTCCGCCATCGGCGCTGCGCTCCGCCCGCTGACGGAGCGTCGGTGTGGCGGTTGCCTCGCGGCGAACCGCGGGCTGACGACGGCTCCCCGCCCCGGTAGGTGGAGCGATGCGGCCCAGCCGGATCGCCATGAACCCGCTGGACCGTCCGCACCATCAGCCCGATCGCGCTGTCTCTGGGGCGACCATCCCCATGGCAGGATGGTGTGGATGCCGCTCGGGCGCAGCGCTCGCGTCAGCGCCGCTCCAGCTGGCCGACCAGGCCGTGAGACTCCGCGGATGGGGCGGCGGCGCGCAGAGCGAGGCCGAGGGATCGTCCGCTCGCAGACCGCGTGCCGTCGCGCGCCGGCGCCGAGTCGATCGCGCAGTACCCGTGGGCGCCCAGGATTGACGGTGGTCTCCAGCCCTCCGATACTACGCGTGTCAAGGACGGGTTGACGATTCGTCCAGGGCCCCAGCGGATACCGAGTCCGGGGACTCGCCGCATGTGGGTGGCGCCCCGAGCCGATCTCAGCGGAGCAGGCGGCCATAGTCGATCGCGACGCGCCCCAGGTTGGCAGGCGTCCCGCATCCCCTCGGCGCGCAACCTCGCACGAGCGTCTGCGGGTCTTGCATGCCACGTTGCTCGGTGCCACGCGGGGCATCGCCGGAGCGGATGATCCCGGCCGTCTCCTGTGGGCGACGTGTCAAGCCCTCGTTGGGCGCGGCGCCTTCCGCATGGCGTGGGTCGGAACGGTCGGCGCAGATGGGCAGCGCATCGTTCCGCTCGCCTATGCCGGCGACGAGTTCGGGTACCTCGAGGGGCTGGAGGTGTCGGCGGCCGACGACCTGCTCGGCCGGGGACCCACCGGGACCGCGGTGCGGACGAGGCAGCCGTCGATCTCCAGCGACGTGGCCACCGACCCTCGGATGCTGCCCTGGCGCGACCGGCAGCTCGAGCGCGGCTACCGCTCGTCGTCTGCCTTTCCACTCGGGAGCCGCGCCGAGCCCACGGCCGTGCTGACCGTGTACGCGGCCGCGCAGGATGCCTTTGGCGCGGCCGAGATCGAGTTGCTCGGCGATCTGGCCCGCAGCGTCGGCTTCGCCATCGACGCGCTGCACGAGCGCGACGCCCGGATCGAGGCGGAGCAGCGCGCCCGCGGCACGGAGCGGATGATCGCGGAGACGCTGGGCCAGATCGGCGAGGCGTTCGCCGTGCTGGATGCGGAGGGTCGGTGCTCGTACGCCAACGGGCAGGCTGCCGACCTCGCCGGGCGCTCGCCCACGGACCTCGTCGGGATGACGGTGGGGGAGGCGTTCGTGGGGTCGGTTGGCGCGGCCCTCGACGCCGCCCGTGCTCGGGCGGCGAGCAGCGCCCAGCCGGTGGCCGTCGAGATCGCGGACGAGGCCGCCGCGCACTGGTACGAGGCGCGCTTGTTCCCGAGCGGCTCCGGCGTGGCGGTCTTCGTCCGGGAGATCACGGAGCAGCGCCTCGCTGAGGCCCGCGCGCGCCATGGCGCCGGCCGGCTCGAGGCGTTGCACCAGATGGACCTCGGGATCCTGGCCTCGCACGGCCCGCGGAAGATCTGCGACGTTGCGCTGGAGCACCTCGAGCGCCTGGTGCCGAATGAACGATCGGTGGTGGGCCTCGTCAACCCGGCCTCGGCGAGCGGCTACGTCCTGGCGGCCCGCGGCGACGATCCCACGGGAGCCGCCCAGGGCGACAGGCTGGTCGCCGCGGACTTCCCGGCGCATTTCGAGGCCGTGCGCCGGGGCGTGCCGGCCGTGCTCGACCTCGTGGCGTCGGGTGGCTTCCGCCGGGTCGATGCCTACGTGGCCGCCGGGTTCCGGACCATGCTGGTGACCCCGCTCGTATCGGATCCCTCGCCGCCGATCGGGTTCATCGGGCTGGCCCGGCGCTCTGCGGCAGGCTTCACGGACGACGAGATCGCGGCCGCCCGCGAGGTTGCGGCACAGGTCACCATCGCGCTGCACTCGGAGACCCTGCGACAAGAGCGGCAGATGGCCGAGTTCGAGCGCGATCGCCTGGCCGCCGCCCTGGAGCAGTCGCCCGAGGCCGTGATGCTGACCGATCTCCACGGCCAGATCGAGTACGTCAACCCGGCCTTCGAGCGACTCACCGGGTATGCCCGCGAGGAGGCCATCGGCCAGAACCCGCGGTTCCTCCAGAGCGGTCGCCAGTCCGCCGCCTTCTACGCCGAGCTGTGGCGCACGCTGCTCGCGGGCGACGTCTGGGCGGGCGACCTGGTGGACCGCCGCAAGGACGGCGCGCTGTACACGACGACGGCGGTGATCTCGCCGATCCGCGACGCCGCAGGGGTCGCCAGAGGCTACGTCGGGGTGCAGCGAGATGTCACCGTCGAGCGGGAGGCCGAGGCGCGGGAGGCCGGGCGCGCCCGCGAGCGCAGCCTCGTCGTCGCCGCCCTGCGGGCGCTTCGGCCGCAGGACACCCCGGAGGAGACCGCGACGGCGATCTGCAATCAGGTGGTGCAGCTGCCCGAGGTGCAGAGCGCCACGCTCCTGCGGTTCGAGCTCGACGGCGGGGCGGTGCCGCTGGCGATCTCGACCGACGATGGCCAAACGCCGGAGCGCGTGCGGCTGTCACCCGCGCGCAACGCGGAGATGCGCACTCGCGCCGGCGAGGGCCCCTGGGTGGAGGAGTGGCGAGCTCGGCCCGGGCACCCCTATCTCGCCTTCCACGTCTCGCTGGGGCTTCGCGCGCAGGCCTACGCGCCGATGTACGCCGGCCCCGATCTCGTCGGCATCCTGACCGCCGGATCCGCCGACCCCGACGCCGTGGCGCTGCTCACCGAGCGGCTGCCCGCGCTCCTCGAGTTCGCGACGCTCGCGGGCGCCCTGCTTGCGCCGGTCCTGTCGCTCCAGGCCGCCGCCGCCGAGGCCCGAGGCCGCATCGGCCGGGTGATCGAGACGCGCGCCTTCCACCCGGTCTTCCAGCCCCTCGTGGATCTGGAGACCCGACGTGCGGTGGGCTACGAGGCGCTCACGCGGTTCGACGACGGGGTGCGGCCCGACCTGCGCTTCGACGAGGCGGCCCGCGTGGGACTCGGGCTCCAACTCGAGGTCGCCACTCTGGAGGCGGCCGTGGCGGCCTCGGCGGGGCTCGCGCGCGGCGCGTGGCTCGACTGCAACGTGTCGCCCGCGCTGCTGCTCCAGCCCGCACGGCTCTTGCGGGTGCTGCAGCCGGTCTTCGGGACGGGCGGCCGTCGCGTCGTGGTGGAGATCACCGAGCACGAGCCCATCAACGACTATCGGGCGATCCGACGCAGCCTCACGCGGCTCGGGCCCGCGGTCGAGCTCGCGGTGGACGATGCGGGGGCGGGTTTCGCGAGCTTCCGGCACATCCTGGAGCTGCGGCCACGGTACGTGAAGCTCGACTACAGCCTCGTGCATCGGATCGATCGGGACCCGGCCCGCCAGGCCCTCATCGTCGGCATGGTCCACTTCGCGGGGCAGGTGGCGTGCCAGCTCATCGCCGAGGGGGTGGAGACGGCGGCCGAGCGCCGCACCCTGCGCTCGCTCGGCATTCGGTTGGGGCAGGGCTACCTGCTCGGCCGGCCGGCACCGATCGCGGCAACCGCGGATTGAGCAGGCGAGGGGAGCGATTCGCCCCGGCATCGGCCGCGCCTGCGGGCACGCATCGGACGCCATGACCAGCCCCGACCTGCGTCAGTCCAGCGCATCCCGGGTGACGTTGCCGTGGAGCGCCCGTGCGGTGCTGCGCCTCGCCGCGGGGATTGCCGCGCTGGCACTCGCCTACGACCTCGGGGCGCAGGTCGGCCTCCATCTCGCGCTGGCCGGCGGCAACGCGTCCCCGCTCTGGCCACCCGCGGGGATCGCGGTCGCCGCGCTCGTGGTGGGCGGTCGGCGGCTCTGGTCGGGCGTTCTGCTGGGCGCACTGGTCGCCAGCCTGACGCACGGCACGGCGCCCCTGGCCGCGCTGCTGGTGGCCGTCTCGGCGCTGGTGGAGGCGCTGGTGGCGGTGACGCTGCTGCGCTGGGTCACCTTCCGACCACGGCTCGACCGGCTCGCCGATGTCCTCCGTCTCGGGCTGGCCGGCGCGATGATCCCCGCAGCGGCCGGCGCCGTGATCGGGGTGGGCGCTCTGGTGCTCACGGGCACGCTTGGACGCAGCGACATCCCGCTCGCCGCGGGAGCCTGGTGGATGGGCGATACCCTCGGCATTCTGGTGGTCGGCGGGCTCTGCCTGACCTGGCTCACGCCGTCCGCCGCACGCGTTGCGCCGATCCGCTCGGTCGAGGCTGGCCTGACCATCGCCAGCGTCGCGGTTGCGTCCGCGGTCCTCTTCTTCGACCTCTTCGACCTGCGCGCCTCCGGAGAGCCGCTGGCCTTCCCCATCATCCCGCTGCTCGTGTGGGTGGCCTTTCGCGTCGGGCCGCGCGGGACGGCGCTGGCCTCGCTGCTCATCGCATCGATCGCCGCCGCCGCCACCGATCGGGGCGTCGGGCCCTTCGTGGGGACCACCCGGGAGCTGAGCCTCATCCACGTCGCGGTGTTCATCGCCCTCGTGGCCTTCACCGGCGCCGCGGTGGCGGCGGTGATCGCCGAGCGGGAAGAAGGACGGCGGACCCTGGAGCAGGCCGGTGCGCGGGCGGGCGCGGCCCTCCGGCAGCTGCAGGCCATCGAGGCCATCGGGCGCATGCTCGCCGAGCGCGGCCCGGCCCCCGACGCGCTCGACGGGGTGATGGGGCTGCTGGAGGAGGTCTTCGGCTACTCCCACCCCGCGATCTACACCGGCGACGAGCGAGCCGTCCGGCTGGGGGCACAGCGCGGGTATGAACGCCCGATCCCCGAGATCGTGACCGGACAGGGGATCATCGGGCGGGTTCTGCGGACGCGCCAGCCGGTCTTCCTGCCGGACGTGTCCGCCGACCCCGACTTCGTGCGGGGCGCCCCCGGGATTACCAGCGAGATCGCGGCCCCGCTGCTCGCCCACGGCGAGCTGCTCGGCGTGCTCAACGTAGAGAGCGGCAGGCAGTTCGACGAACGGGACCTTGCGTCAATGGTCGTGGTCGCCGACCGGGTGGCGGCCGCCCTCGCGCTGGCCAGGGAGCGCGAGGGGCTCGCCTCACGCGCGGACATGTTCCAACGCCTGGTGGCCTTCGCCGGGACCATCAGCGGCGTCCTCGGCGCCGACGAGCTGTACGCCGAGATCGCCCGAACCCTCGATGCCGTGGTCCCGGCAGACCTGGTCGGTTTGACCGTGCTGGACCGTCACTCCGGGGACTACGTCGTCCGGGCCGAGAAGGGGAGCTCGGGGTCCGTCGGCCGCGTGATCGGGCCCGGCGAGGGCATGGCCGGCCTGGCCCTCCGCGATCGCACCCTGGTCCAGCTCACCAACTACGGGCGCGCGTCCTTCCCGCCGGCCGTCGCGGGCATCCACGCCGCCGACCTGTACGCCTGGGCGCTCGGCCTGCCCCTGCTCCGGGAGGATGACACGATCGGAGCACTCGTGGTCGCCCGGATCGATCCGGGCCGGCCCTTCAGCGCGCTGGAAATCGAGGCGCTCGAGCTGCTCGCTGACGAGGTCACGCTCGCGGTGGTCAACGCGCTGCTCCACGCCGAGGTGGCGGAGCTCGCCGTCCGCGACGGGCTGACCGGTCTTCACAACCGTCGCTACTTCGACGAGGCGTTCGCCCAGCTGATGGCGGCCCGGATGCGACTGCCGGAGGCTGATCGACCGCGCCTCGCCGCCATCATGTTCGACCTCGATCACTTCGGCGCGTTCAACAACCGCTATGGGCACCAGGTGGGCGACCAGGTGCTGCGGATCTTCGGCGATCTGCTGGCCCGGCGCTTCCGCGCGTCGGACCTGGTGGCGCGGTATGGTGGCGAGGAGTTCGTCGCGGTGCTGCCGGGCGCGACGGGGGAGGGCGCCCGCGGGATCGCCGACGAGATCCGGACGGCCCTCGCCGCGACCCGCGTCGACGGGATCGTCGGCGGGCCGGTGTCAGTTACGGTCTCTGCCGGATGCGCCGTAGTGGACGGACCCCACGGGCGGCCCGACGAGCTCATCCGGGCCGCCGACGTCGGTCTTGGCATGGCCAAGCGGGCTGGCCGCAACCGCATCGTCGCGACATAAGGGGCGCGGGGGACTGCCGACGGGTTACCGTGAGTCGTGCGGTGCTTCCTCCGGCGGGCGAGGGGCGTGGCCGGCCCGGGAAACGGCTCGCCGGCCTTGCTCGAGCGAGCGGGAGCGACGACTTCAGCGGCGGGGTCCTGTTATGCCTTGGCCCAGTTCGTCCTGACGCTCCGTGCTCCTCCGACTCGCGTCCCTGACGGACCTGCGCACCGCTTGCGTCCCAGGATGTCACCGGTGCAGCTACCCCGTACACGGATGGCCGGGACGAGCGGCGGGCAGCGCGTTCACGGAGAGCCAGCCGAGCCCGGCAGGCCTCGCGCCGTCGCGCGCGCACCACGGAGGAATGCGCCCGAGCGTCCTATGCTGCGCCGCGCCCCACCGCTGCGGCCTCCCGGGACAGCGGCTTGGGCGGTGTTGCCGCGACGAACCGGGTGACGGCCTCGACGTCGACGGTACCCCTCGTGCACCGAGCCCTGGCGGCCCCGCGTCACCCGCATGGCGGGCGCACCCCCGGACCCCCGCCGTCGCCTGACCGGACTACGGGGCGATTGTGCGGAGGGTCCCCGGAGCCCAGGCTCAAGTCGTAGATCGGCACGAGTAGCCGGTCCCATCCCCGGAGGCTCCGCACCCCATGCTCCATCTCCGACGCCTCGCCCGCCAGGCGCTCCTCGCGTCGGTCCTGCTGGTCATGGTCGGCTGGACGTTTGCGATCCCGGCGGCCCAGGTCGCGCGAGCGTGGGACGCGGGGACCTTCAGCGCCTCGGACGAGAGCCTGCTCTTCTCGTTGACCAACCAGGCGCGGGCCGCGTCGGGCCTGGCGCCCCTGCGCAACGACAGCCAGCTGCATTCGCTCGCCGAGTGGCGGGCGCAGGACATGTCCGTGCGCGACTACTTCTCGCACCAGATCCCGCCGCAGGGATACGAGGTCTTCCACTACATGGACCTGCGGGGGATCCAGTACGTGCTCGCCGGCGAGAACATCGGCTGGGACGACGCGGCCGACGACCAGGCCACGGCCATGATCCAGCAGATGTTCATGAACTCGCCCGAGCACCGGTCGAACATTCTCGGCGCGCTCTGGGACTCGATGGGCGTCGGCGCCTACAAGGGCACCGACGGGAAGCTCCTGTACTGCGTGCTGTTCAAGGAGACGAAGCCCGCCGCGACGCCCACGCCCACGCCGCGACCGACCCCGGTCCCGACCCCGCGCCCGGTCTCCACTCCGCACCCTGCCTCGACTCCGCACCCTGCCTCGACCGCACGCCCGGCCCCGGTCGCGACCCGACCGCCGACTCCGAGCCCGAGCCCCACCGTCACGCCCACGCCCATTGACCTCGCCCCGGCCGGCACCCACGTCCAGCCCGAGCCCCCGGCCCAGCCCACGAGCTCGCCCGCCTCGACGCCAGCGGGTGGGATCAGCCAGCGGGTCGTGAACGACGCGCCGCCGCCGGGCCTGCTCGAGTCGCTGCTGTCGGCGATGTTCGGGCGGCCTGGCTCGATCTGACCCCGCCCGGGTGCCGTTTCCCGTTGAATGTCCCGAGCCCCGCGCGCGAAGACGACGCCGGCAGTGGTGTGTGGGCCCCCTCGAGCGGGTCGTCTGACCGTGCGGTCGCGGAAGGGTTCCTGGCCAACGGTCAGGCAGGGGCTCGCGCGCCGCCCGATCCTCCCGGCTGATCAGGGTGGCCCGTGGCAAGCCACCCCGACCCTCTCGAACCCGTACGGCCTCGCAGTCCCCGGAGGGCCGGCTCAACCGTCGACGCGATTGCGCCCTTCCGCCTTTGCCCGATAGAGCGCGGCGTCCGCCCGCCGGAGCCAATCGTCGACGGTGGCGTCCATCTCGGTCGACATGAGGGCGACGCCGGCGCTGATCGTCAGGGTGCGCAACGGGCCGTTATCGGGATGAGTGATCGCCAGTGCGCCCACGGCCTGCCGGAGGCGTTCGGCGGCGGCCCGGGCAGCGTCAGCGGAGGCTTCCGGAAGGAGAACGAGGAACTCCTCGCCGCCGAAGCGGTACACGCGGTCGCCCGGTCGTGTCCCGGCATGAAGCGCATCCGCCACGGAGCGCAGCGTCGCATCTCCGGCCAGATGGCCAGCTTGGTCGTTCAGCGCCTTGAAGTGGTCGAGGTCGAGCAGAACGGCGGCGTACTCGTGACCATAGCGCACGTGGCGATCCCACAGGACGACGAGGTCCTCCGAGAGTTGCCGGCGGTTGAAGAGACCCGTGAGGGGATCGATCCGGGCGCTCTCGGCCAGCTCGCGGTTGAGCGCCTTCAGCTCGGCACCTTGCGTCCGGGCGAGCGCATTGAGCGCGCGGAGCCGCAGGTGCTCGGCGAACTCCCGTTCTCGGGCCTGTTGCAGCAAGCGCTGGCCGCCGAAACTGGCGAGACCGGCGCCAGCGAGAGCGATGGCGAGCCCGAGCCGTTGGTCGGTCGTGAGTGCTGCCGCCCACGGGGAGCGCGCAAAGCCGGCGCCAGCGCCGACGTACAGGACGAGCCACAGCGCGTGCGCCCTTGCGTCCCAGGGGACGAAGAGGGCAACCGCGAGCGGGATCACGACGAGGTAGGCGAGCGTCGTGGCGTACTGCGCCGGCAGCATCGCGATGGTCAGCAGGGGGCCCGGCAGCACGAGCAGCGCACAGCACGCGGCGAGGGGTGCGAGGTATCGACGAGCGGCGCGCCGGATGAGGAGCGCGAGCCCCGCCCAGATCGCCGCCTCGACTGCTCCGACGATGGCCAGCGCCGAGCCTTCTCGCGGATACAGCCAGACCAGGGGAGCGCCGCTGGCGATCGATGCGACGGCGAGCAGGAGGGTCGATCGGAACAGCGCGCTCTGCAACGCGCGCGCCTGGGCCACGCGGAACCGAGGGTGCTGGCGCACCGACACCCCGGGGCCCGGGAGGTTCTTCGGCGGAAGGATCTCGGCGATGGGTGGGGACCCCCATGGCTTCAGGGTGGTGCGCCGGGTTGCCACCACGGCTTGGGGCGCGACACCTGACCCTGACAGGCTCCTCTGGAAGGATCCGAACCGAGCACCAGGGCCGCGGACGGTGATGGTCACGAGAGTAGCAAACGGCGTCGCCGTCGGTCAGTCCGCAGGTGGCGAGCCGGCGGCCAGTCATCCGGGTGCCGGGCGGCTCTCTGCCGGCCCTTCGCTCGTGGATCGGCTGGCCCATGGAGCGCATTCCAAAGGCGACGCTTGTCGCACTGCGCGACGTGGCCCACCGCCCGCCGTCCGCACGGCCAGGGGAGCCCACCGTGGTCCTGGGCATGCAGTGAGCGCGCCCCGTCGGGCGGGCGTCGGAAGCCAGACTGGAATGGCGGAGTAGGCTCTGGCGGACGAGATCGCGTTGTTCTGGCCGAGGATGCGGAGGCTGAGCGGTGATGTTGGGCACGAAGGCGGTGGAGACCCACCGGTGCCGGCGGTTCACGCACCACGGCGTCCTCTCGACGCGGGCCGCCCGTGCTCACGTCGCGCTGCCCTGGCGCTGGCGCCGTCTCCACGTCGAGGGCGCGTAGCGATGGCCGCCCCGGTCCCGCCCATCCGCCTGCTCCTCGTGGACGACATCGAGGAGACCATCCTCCACCTGTCACGTCTCTTCGACATGGAGCCCGACCTCGAGGTGGTCGGCACGGCCACCTCGGGCCCGGAGGCGATTGAGCTCGCGCGCTCGCTGGTGCCCGACGTCGTGCTGATGGATATCAACATGCCGGGCATGGACGGGATCGTGGCGACCGAGCGGCTACTGGCGGATGTCCCATCGGCCAGCGTCGTGATGCTCAGCGTGCAGGGCGAGCGTGAGTACATCCATCGGGCGATGCTCGCCGGAGCGTCCGAGTTCCTGGAGAAGCCCTTCTCGGCCGAGGCAGTGGCGGCGGTCATTCGCAGCGCCTACGCGCACGGGCGGGCCAATCGCGAACGGCAGGTCCCGTCCTCGCCGGCCCCAGCCATCGTGCCGGCGGCGCCTGGCCGGCTGGTCACCGTCGCGGGGCCGCGCGGCGGAATCGGACGCACCACCATCGCCATCAACACGGCGATCGCCCTCGCGGCCCGCTCCGATCAACCGGTAGGACTCCTCGATGGCCACCTGCAGTTCGGCGACATCGGCATCCGACTCAACGCGCCCCGCGACCAACTCACCCTCGTCGACGTGGCCGGCGACGGCGAGATCGTCGACCCCGACCTGTTCGAGCGGGCGCTGGTGCGACTGCCGGGCGGCGTGCACGCGCTCATCTCGCCGCGCCGTCCCGAGGACGCGGACCGCATCAGCCGAGCGCTCCTTGGCAGCGCGATCGACGCGTTCGCGTCGCGCTTCGGGGTGACCCTGGCGGACACCCCCGCGCAACTGACCGACCACGCGCTCACCTTGATCGAGCGCGCCGACGTCATCGTGCTCGTCACCACCCTGGCGCTTTCGAGCATCAGCGCGGCCAACGCGTTCCTCGCGCTCCTGGAGCGGCTCGACCTCGCATCAGAGCGGATCGTGCTCGTGGGCAACCGCACGAGCGGGGGACACATCGGCACCGGCGACGCGCAGCGCGCCCTGGGGCGCTCGTTCGATCTGCTGCTCCCGAGTGATCCGCAGGCCGGAGACGCGGCCGATCGAGGTGTGTCGATCGTGGAGTCGCGGCCCACCAGCGATCTGGCGAAGGGATTTCGGGCGCTCAGCGAGCTGCTCGACGAGCGGCTGAAGAGCGGGATGCGACCGGGCGAGGCTCCTGGCCCGCAGGTGGCGGACGCCGCTGCACGCTAGGGACGCGTGAGTGCCATCGGAGTGCGGCCGGCAGACTGGATCATCCGGGCGGCTCGGACCGGCGCCGCGGCCCGGCAAGGTGGGGAGCGGCGTGGAGAGGGACGCACGTGAGCAACTGCGAGGCGCGTAGCCAACGGCGTTCGGTCCGATCGCCGTCCAAGACATCGAAGCGTGGGGTGCCGTCACGTCGACCGTGGCCCGCAAATGCACCAACCCCGCGACCCGGGCCTGGCCGGCGCGCCACCCGCCTGACCGCGCACGGCCTGCGCTGCCAGGCACGTCGCCAGGAGGATCGCCCCGCCCAGATGCCATTGGAATCACCCGGTTCGGAGCGACGCCAGCGAATTGGCGAATCACAGCCCGTGTCCGGGGTTCTGGACCCTTCGAGGGGCCCATTCGCCGTGCGGTACTGCCGCTTACGGGGCGGCCACTCCGAGCCTCCCTATCGACATCCGCGAGGCCTCGCCGCCACTCCCTCGTCGGCTCAGAGCCGATGGGCAGCCAAACCGGGAGCCCCGACGCGCCCGAACAGGCCACGGAGGCCGTTCATCCACGTCCTGCCGCCACGTCGCGAAGAACGGTGAGGCCGCCGACGCCCGAATCGAACAGGCCGATGGGCCGGGGGTCGCCCACGCGTCAGGCCCGGGCCGCCACCGGCCGCCGCAGCGCCTCCGCCATGCGGCGGAGATCGCCGCTGATCGGAGTTCCCGGTGCCGAGAGCACGAACGGGACGCCCTGGTTGTTCGCCTCGACCACGAGACGCCCGTCGCTCACCACCGTGTGATCGGGTGAGCGGCCGATGGCCGACTCGATGACCGCCGGGTCCATGCCGCCGGACGAATCCGAGCGGTTCAGCACGTACTGGATCTTCGAGGCGGGGTACCCGATGGCCCGGAACGTCTCGCCCACCGCGACGGTGTTCCGGAGCGTCGTGTAGTCGTACGTGAGCACCTGCAGGATCACGTCCGCGGCGTCCAGGAAGGCCAGGGTGATGTCGCTGAGGTTCGCCGGCAGGTCGATCACCGACACCGGGTACACGCGGCGCAGCAGCGAGAGCACCTTCTCGACGTCGCGCGCGGTCACCATGTCCGCCATCTCGATGCGCGGCGGCGCGAGCAGGATGTCGATCCCCGACGGATCGCGCCACAGGACCTCCGCCAGGTCGGTCTCCTGGATCCGGTCGGTCGGAAGATCCAGGATGGACGGCGCGTCCGCGGCGACCTTGAGCAGCGCGCGAAGGTCGCCGTATTGCAGGCTCCCGTCCACCAGCACGGTGCGCGCACCCGCGTGTTGCTGCAGCGCCACGGCCAGGTTCAGCGCAAGCGTGGTCTTTCCGACGCCGCCCTTGGGGGCGAAGACGCCCAGCATCATCGACGACAGGGAGGGGTCAGCCGAACGCCGAACCTGGAGGGCGCTCTGCAGCAGGTTGATCAGCTCGTACCCGCTGAAGGGCATCGAGAGGACGCCGTCGATGCCGCGCTCCGGGGCGACGGCCACCGGGCGTTGTGGCACGGTGAGCACGATGACGGCCGCCGGGAAGCCCGCCGTGCGGATCTGGTCGGCGACATCGAGCCCGCCGATGCGGCCCTGCAGGAGCGCATCCACCAGCACGACGTCCGGGCGCAGCTGCGCCACCGCGTCGACGACTGTCCGTCCGTCCCGCATGACGTCGAGGAGCTTCACGTGCGGGCTGGCGGTCACGAGCTCCCGGATGTGCTGCGCGACCTGGGGCACATCTTCGACGACGAGCAGCCGGATCTGATCGTCAGGCACGTTCCCGACTATACGCGACTAGCCGACTCGTTCCGGGCGGAACCCCGGTTCTTCCAAAGCGCCGGAGCAAGGCGTCAGCTCTGCGGCGATACCACCCGCGCATCCTCGACTAGCAGTAGGAGATCGGCAGATCGATTGGCGGCAAAGCCGGTGGCGTGCCCGTCGGAAAGACGTCATGGAAGGCGGCACGGTCCGGGCTTCGCGCGCTCGCCGTTGATACCTGACCCGCCCACCGGCAGGACGCCGAAGCGTTGGCGCACCGCGAGCTCGACCGCGAGATCCGCAGGTGAGCCGTTCGGCTTGGGCGATGTGAGCGGCTTCCTGACGTTGGTCGTGTCCTGGCGGAGACCCCCGCCCAACTGACCGACCACGCGCTCCCCTTGATCGAGCGCGCCGACGCCATCGTGCGCGTCACCACCCTGGCGCGCTCGAGCCTCAGCGCGACCGACCCGTTCCTCGCGCTCGTGGAGCGGCTCGACCTCGCACCTGCGACGACCGGGGCGCCTGGCCGGCATCGTCGAGGCCACTCGGTCCCTCGACCCACTCGTCTGGCGGTCGGCGGCCCCGCCGCCCGTGCAGCTCCTCGCTGAAGAGCACGCATCGTCCCCCGCCGCGCCGTTTCGCGTCGTACATCGCAGTGTCGGCGGCGGCGACCGCGGCATCGGCGGTCCGGAGGCCCTCCGGGCCCACCGCCACGCCGATGCTGGCGGTCACGATCCGCCGATCCGTCCCCAGCTCGTACGGTGCTCGGAGCGCCTCGCTGATGCGCTCTGCAGCGACCAGCGCCGTCTCCTTCGTGGCCACGTCGTCGAGGAGCACCACGAACTCATCTCCACCCACGCGAGCGACCGTGTCACCCGTCCGAAGCGCGGCTCGCAAGCGCGACGCCACCTCGACGAGCACTCGATCACCGGCGGCATGGCCCTGGGTGTCGTTGACAACCTTGAAGTCGTCGAGGTCGAGGAACAGGACCGCGAAGCCGGTCTGACGCCGGCCCGCGAGCGCCACTCGGTAGGACAGGTGCTCCCAGAAGAGGGCGCGGTTGGGCAGCCCCGTCAGCTCGTCGTGGAGCGCTCGGCGGCCGAGCTCCTCCGTGGCCATCTCGAGCTCGGCCGTTCGGTCAGCGATCCGGCGCTCCATCTCGCGGAACGACGCGTCGAGTTCCTCGCCGAGATAGTTCACGCCGGCTGCGACCGCGTCGACGATGTCCCCGTCGGGGCCGATGGGGGCGCGAGCATCGAACCGAAGCGCCCCGTACTCCAGGATGGTGCGTACCACGGCTTCCAGACGTCGCTCGATACCCCGAACGGGCGTATCGACGGGGTCCGGCGGTGGCCCGGGAGAAGGCGACAGCGGCGCGTCTCGGACGCGCGCGGGTGCTTGGTCCGCTGGCTCGGGCGGCGTGGTCAGCCGACGAATCCCTGGAGCCAGGCGAGCGCGGACGTCTCGTCGGCGAACAGCCGTGTCGGCGCCATCGGTTTGCTCACGCTCAAGAAGAAGTTCCCCATCATCCGGCTCAAGGGGGTACCGACGAGCAGGGCCACGGCCGACACCAGGTCACCCCGCCGGACGAACTCCGTGCGCGCGGGCCGATCCTGCGAGCCGGCATCCCGCGTGTCCACCAGCAGGGGGCTTCGTCGGCCGCCGGTGAGCTGGCGCATCGCGTCCGTCGCCGCGAGGGCGTCGTCGAGGCCCATTGCGGCCCGCGGGGCCCACACCAGCTCGACGATGCCGTCCGGTCGCAGCCACATGCGGAACTTCGGATGCGTGATGACGCCGGAGTCGTCGGCCATCGGGACCTCGGTCGTGGGGCGGAGGGTTCGCTCTCCTTGGCGTGCCGATCATCGGGACGCGTCTGTCGCGCACGATACCCCACGTCGGCAACCCGTCCACCTGATCCCCGACGGTCCGGTGCTCGTGCCGCGCTCGACCGTCGCCCGCCGCGCCCGGTGGGCCCGATCGGCCCACGCGGGGCAATTGCCAATCTGCCCAGGCGGGGCATGACCATTGGCGGATTCCCGCCCGGATGCGAAGTTCGGAAGAATCGTCTGCAGGAGTAAAGGTGGGTCGCGCGGTTGTCAACGTGCCGGCCACCGCGGATGGAAGAAGGCCAGCTCGACATGGTTGCATCCGCGTCGCGCCCCGATCGCGCCCAACGTTCCTCGTCAGCCCGGGCGCATGGTGCCGGGCGGCCTCGTACGCCGACGAGCCGTGAGCCGCCCCAACTCCCGGTCGAACAGTTCCGCCTGCTCGCCGAGACGTCGCGCGACGTGGTCTTCCGGTACCGGCTCGCACCCACACCCGGCTACGAGTACGTCAGCCCCTCGGTGCTGCAGCTGGCGGGCTACACACCCGATGAGGTATACGCGGGCCCCGAGCTGGGCTTCGTGCTCGTCCATCCCGACGATCGCCTGCTGTTCGACGACACCCTGGCGGGGCGACGAGCGGCGCCCGATCCGTTCGTCCTGCGCTGGCAGCGCAAGGATGGGACGACGGTCTGGGTCGAGCTGCGCTCCACGCCCTTCGTGAGACCGGACGGCTCGATCGGGTTTGATGGCGTCGCGCGCGACGTCACGGCGCAGAAGGCGGCCGAGGATGGCCTGCGCGCCGCCCAACAGGAGGCGGCGCAGCTCGCCCGGATCATGGCCTCGGCCGACGAGGCGTTCATCGGGGAGACCCTCGACGGCATCGTGACGCGCTGGAACGCCGCCGCGGAGCGCCTCTTCGGGTACACCGCCGGCGAGATGCTCGGGCAGTCCGTGCTCCGGCTGGCCCCACCGGGAGACGAGGCCGCCCAGCGGCGGATCGTCGAACGCCTGGCCGCCGGTGAGCACGTGGATCCGTACGAGGCGGTGCGTCGGGCCAAGGACGGCACGCTGGTCGAGGTCTCCATCTCGGCCTCGGCGGTACGCGATGCCCGGGGCGAGCTGACGGGCATCGCCGTGTTCGCCCATGACATCGGTCCACGCAAGCGGAGCGAGGCGGCACTTGCGGCGAGCGAGGCGCGTTTCCGCGCCGTGGCCGAGCACATCCCCACCGGCCTCGCGGTGGTGAACGCGGCCATGACCCCCACCTATGTCAACCCCGCCTTCACGGCCCTCTTCGGCTACACGCTCGATGACGTTGCGAGCCTCGCCGCCTGGTTTGCTCGGGCCTACCCCGACCCGGCGTACCGGGCGACGATCGCCGCCGACTGGTCCGGCGCAGCCGACGCCGTGCTGCAGGACAGCGTGTCGCCGCCGCGCGCGCGTGAGCACCGCATCACCTGTGCCGACGGCACCGTGCGGGCCGCGCTGGTGACGGCGAAGGCCGTTGGCGACACGGTGTACGTCGCGTTCACCGACGTCACCGATCAGCGGGTGGCAGCCGCCGAGCGCGACCGGCTCGTGGCCGCCGTCGAGCAGGCGCCCGACGCCATCGGGATCGCGGACGCGGATGGCACGCTCATCTACGCCAACGCCGCCCTGGGCGAACTCGCCGGCCGGCCGATCGGGGAGCTCCTCGGGGGCCCGGCGGTCGCGATGATGGGTCGTGGGGTGGAGGCGCGCATGGATGCGCTCTGGGAGCGCCTGCGCGTGGGACACGCCGTCACCAGGGCGTTCGCGGCGGAACGGCCGGATGGCTCCACGTTCCGCGCCGAGGGCACCATCGCGCCACTGCGAGACGCGGACGGCGTGATCACCCACTTCACCTTCGTCGCGCGCGACGTCACCCACGTGCGCGAAGTCGAGGAGGATCTGGCGCTCGAGGCGAGCATGCACGCGGTCCTGGCCGAGGCGCTGCTGGAGGCGCGCCTGAGCGACAGCCTCGAGGAGGCCATCCAGCGAATCTGCGACGGGCTCGGGCGCCTCCCCGAGATCGACTACGCGGGCGTCGAGGTCTTCGAGGGCGACGAGCGGGTGGTCGTTCTCGCCAGCCACGTCCCGGCGGGCTTCGCGCTCGAGCGCGGCGTGCAGATTCCGCCAACCCATGCAGCCTACGTGCGCGAGCGCGTGGCGACGGGCCCGTGGGCCGAGTACTGGGAGGCGCTGCCCGAAGACGGCGTCTTCGACACCCTGATGCGCGACATCGGCCTGAAGGCGATGGCCATCGCGCCCATCACCCATGGAGACCACGTCGACGGCCTGCTCGCGATCGGAACGCGCCGGGACGACTTCGCGAAGATTCTCGTCGAGCGGCGGCACACCCTCGTCGCCTCCAGCACGACGTCGAGCGCGCTCCTCGCGGAGCGCCTGCACGCCCGACGCTACGAGGTCGAGCTGCGCCGGATGCTCGGCGAGGTGATCGCGAGCCGGCTGTTCCACCCAGTGTTCCAGCCCATCGTCGATCTCGCCTCCGGCGAGGTGGTGGGCTACGAGGCGCTGACGCGGTTCGAGTCCGGCCAGCGACCGGACCTCTGCTTCGCCGACGCGTGGTCGGTCGGGCTGGGGCCGGAGCTCGAGCTGGCGACGCTTGAGGCGGCCGTCACGGACGCCCCCGGGCTCCCCGCCGGCCGTTGGCTCGACCTCAACGTCTCCGCGCGGCTGCTCGACGATGGCCAGCGGCTGCGCGAGATCCTGTGGTCGGCCGATCGCCCCATCGTCATCGAGATCACCGAGCACGAGGTCATCGCCGACTACCGGCACGTGCGGGAAGCGGCCAGCAGCCTCGGGCACGACGTCCGCGTCGCCGTCGACGACGCCGGCGCCGGCGCCGCCAACCTCGGGCACATCATCGAGTTGCAACCCGACTTCGTGAAACTCGACATCAGCCTCGTGCGGCGGGTGAATGCCAACCTCGGGCGCCAGGCGATGGTGGCCGGCATGCGTCACTTCGCGCGCACCGCCGGATGCCGCCTCGTGGCGGAGGGTATCGAGACCCAGGAGGAAGCCCGCACCCTCACCGAGCTGGGCGTGGAGCTCGGGCAGGGCTACCTCTACGGTTACCCCGACCGGGCGGAGGCGTGGGCCAGCGCCAAGCCCGCGGACTGAAATGGCCTCCCGCAGGGCGGCGTAGTCGGCCGCCGCGTCCCGGGTCGTCTCGATCACGAGGCGCGCAAGCGAGCCGACCGCCAGGACCGCCACCACGGGGCCGTAGCCAGATCGCGCGTTGTGCGGAACAGGTTGGGTCGGTTCGCGGGCCGTGACAGGTCGGTCCGCTCGTGCCGGGCAGTGTCGGCAAGCCGCGCCTCGCGTCAAGACCCCGGAATGGAGTGATGCTCGGGTGCGGGCGACCGCCGACGCGACGAGCGGAGCCCCGGGAGGTCAGCCCTGCCCTGGTTTGTCAGGGCAAGCCCTCTCGCCCCGACCATTTACGGATATTCCGAACTCCTCCGGCAGCGCAGCGGCCAAGCCGTGGCGCACGGCGTGCTCGGACAGGTGCACGGTGGCCTCTTGAAGCCCC
>JAJYDP010000582.1 GCA_021777365.1 Chloroflexota bacterium
TCGTCGGGACGTCGGCGGCGCCGAACTTCTTCGCCAGCGACGCGTTGTTCATCTGGTTCAGCTCGTAGGACAGCGCGTCCAGGATCGTCACCTGGTTCCCCAGGTCCTGGACAGCGGGGATCGTGTCCTGGGCGAAGTTGAACGCGATGTCGGACTCACCGGCGCGGTAGCCCGCGATCTGGGCGGCCTGGTCGCCGTAGTACTTGATGATCAGCTTGTCGAGGTACGGCGCATGCCCGCCGATCGTCGACCAGTAGGGGTTCGGCGCGTAGGTGATCTGCGCGTTGGTCTTCAGTTCGGTGGGGATATAGGCACCGCTGTAGACGCCGGACGAGATGTTGTCGAACGGGTAGAGCTTCTTGACGGCGTCGGCGACCGGCACCGTGCTGATGTAGTGCGCCGGCAGCAGCGGGTCGACGAGCAGCAGGTACCCCTCGAAGACCTTGCTGAAGTGCATGACGCACGTCGTCGTGTTGCCGCCGTCGATGCTGGTGATGTCCTCCCAGCCGATCTGGCCGGCCACGAGCCCGGACTGGTCCTTGTCCATGATCCAGTGCCAGGTCGCCGTGAGGTCAGCGCACGTGATCGGCTGGCCGTCCGACCACTTCATCCCGTCCTTGAGGTTGACGTTGACGTCCATCCCGCCGCTGCTGGTCAGCGTGACGCCGCCGTTCTGCGGGGTCGGGACGTCCTTGGTGAGGTCCGGATAGATCTTGAAGTCGTTGGCGACCCGCCACAGCCCGTCGAACGCCGGGTAGATCGCCTCCCACGCCTCCGCGGAGGAGGTGTTGTACCCGAGGAGCAGGTCGGGGAACTGCGAGTCCGACAGCACCACGGTGCCGCCGGTCTTGGCGGCCGTCGTCGGGTTGTACGCGTGCTCGACGATGTCGACCGTCGAGATCGCGGTGGTTGCCGCGGGCGCCTGGCTGGCGGGCGCCTGGCTGGCCGGCGCCTGGGACGCGCTGCCGCTGCAGGCGCCCGCCAGGATCCCGGCCGTGGCGGCCAACGCCAACCACCGTCGAGTCACGAGACTCATCGGATGGAATCCTCCCTATTGCCGGCCCATTGGGCACGGGCCGCTCCCTCCCTCCTTCGCTTCCCCGACCCCGAGACGTCTGGGTCTCTCGTCACGGGCTCCCCGCGGGGTGCGATGAGGCATCCCGATTATCGCGGCCGTTTCAGGGGAGTGTCAACGCACTTCGGCACATTGCAGATTCATCGCAGGCGGCGGCCCCTGCCGGAGCGCCCGTGGCAACGGGCGGCACGGCCCTTGACGTCCGAAGACAGGCGGAAATCGGGCTACCTGCAGATGGATCCGCGCGGCCGATCGGCAGACGCGGCGGCTCAGGCGCCCCCGGCGGCCGCGGTCGGGGCGGGCGCCGCGATGGGCACCGCCGCGCGATCCTGCTCCTGCTCGATCCGATCGGCGAAGTGGCAGGCAGCGGCGTGCCCCTGCCCGACCATGTGCAGGCGCGGGTCGACCGTCGAGCAGATCTCCGGATTGCCGAGACGCTCCCGCAGCCAGCAGCGTGGATGGAAGTGGCAGCCCGAGGGGGGATTCACGGGTGATGGGACGTCGCCCCGCAGGACGATGCGCTTGCGCGCCCTGGCGCGGTCGACCTCCGGGACGGCCGAGAGCAGCGCCACCGTGTACGGGTGGCGCGGCCGCTCGTAGAGCTCCTCCACGCCGGCCAGCTCGACCATCCGCCCGAGGTACATCACGCCCACGCGGTCGCTGATGTACTGGACGACGGACAGGTTGTGCGCGATGAACAGGTACGTCAGCCCGAACTGCTCGCGGAGGTCGAGCAGCAGGTTGAGGATCTGGCTCTGGATCGAGACGTCCAGCGCGGAAACCGGCTCGTCGCAGACGACGAAGTCGGGCTGCAGGGCCAGGGCCCGGGCGATCCCGATGCGCTGTCGCTGGCCGCCGCTGAACTCGTGGGGATAGCGCCGCGTGTAGTCGCGCCGCAGCCCGACGGCCTCCAGCGATTCCTCGACGCGCTTCGTGCGCTCGCGGCCGTTCTTCACCCCCTGCGCCAGGAGGCCCTCCCCGATGATGTCGGAAACCGGCATCCGCGGGTTCAGCGATCCGTACGGGTCCTGGAAGATGATCTGCATCTTCGCCCGCATCCGGCGCAGCTGCTCGGACTTCAGCGCGTGCAGGTCCTGTCCGTCGAGCCGGACCCGCCCCGACGTCGGCGGCTGCAGGTACAGCAGCGCGCGGCCAAGGGTCGTCTTGCCGCAGCCGGACTCGCCGACGAGCCCAAAGACCTCGCCACGCCGGACCGAGAAGCTGACGCCGTCGACGGCCTTCACGTCCGCCACGTGGCGGCGCAGGACCCCGCCCAGGATCGGGAAGTACTTGACGAGGTCCTCGACCTCGAGCAGCGCCTTGCCGTCGCCGGGGGTCGGGGGGACCTCGTCGTGCGCGGGCGAGGACCCGGTCGTCGCCGCGTGGGAGGCGCCGTTGGTCGACGCCACGGAGGCACTCGGGACCTCCAGGTCGCGCGTCTCTGGCGGAAGCCCGGCGAGCCCGGTCATCGCGCCGCCTCCGCGGCCTCGGGGGCCGCCTCCACGGTCTCGCGTGCCACCGGGATGGGTGTCGCGGTGCCGTAGCGGGGCCGGTTCTCGAGCCCGAAGGGCGGCCGCGTGTGCAGCCAGCATGCCACCCGGCGCTCCGGGTTGCCCATCTCGTCGAGCGGCGGCTCGTTCTCCGGGCACGGGTCGAAGGTATACGGGCAGCGCGGATAGAAGCGGCAGCCCACCGGCATGCGGAACGGGTTGGGCACGCTGCCCTTGATGACGTTCAGGCGGGTGCCGCGCATCCCCTTCGACGGGATGGAGGCGAGGAGGCCCTCCGTGTACGGGTGCTTCGGATTGCCGAGGACCTCGTCCACGGTGCCGGTCTCCACGACCTTGCCGGCGTACATGACGACCAGCCGCTGGACCGTCTCGGCGACCACGCCCAGGTCGTGCGTGATGAGCAGCAGCGCGGTGCCCGTCTCGGCCTGCACCTTGCGGATGAGTTCGAGGATCTGGGCCTGGATCGTGACGTCCAGGGCCGTCGTCGGCTCGTCCGCGATGAGCAGCTTGGGGTCGCAGGACAACGCGAGGGCGATCATGACGCGCTGCCGCATGCCGCCCGACATCTCGTGCGGGAACTGCTTCGCACGCCGCTGGGCCTCCGGGATCCCGACCAGGCGCAGCATCTCGACGGCCCGGTCCCAGGCCGCCTTCCGGCCGACCTTCTTGTGCGCGACCACGGCCTCGACGATCTGATCGCCGACGGGGAGCACCGGGTTCAGGCTCGTCATCGGCTCCTGGAAGATCATCGCCATCTCGGCGCCGCGCACCTCGAGCATCTGGGAGTGCGAGAGCTGCAGCACGTCACGCCCGTCGAACCAGATCTCCCCGCCGACGATCTCGCCGGGCGGCGTCTCGATGAGGCGCATGATCGTGAGCGCGGTCACGCTCTTGCCGCAGCCCGACTCGCCCACCACACCGAGCGTCTCGCCGCGGCGCACCTGGAAGCTCACGCCGTCGACGGCGGGAACGACGCCGTCCATGACGCGGAAGTGGGTGCGCAGGTCGCGCACGTCGAGGAGGATGTCGGACGGCGGCGGGTCGCCCTGGGTCCGGGGAAGGGACGGCATCAGAGCCTCGTGCGTGGATCGAGGGCGTCGCGCAGTCCGTCGCCCACGAAGTTGATCGACATCACGGTCACGGCGATCGCCATGCCGGGGAAGAACGCCCACCACCAGTTGCCCAGCCCGAGGGCGCTCTGCGCGTTCGCCAGGGCATTGCCCCAGCTCGTCTGGGTGGGGCTGATCCCGAAGTTGAGGTAGCTGACGAACGCCTCGAGGACGATGTTGGAGGCCATGATCAGGGTCATCGCCACGATCACCGGGCCGATGGCGTTCGGCAGGATGTGGCGGAACGTGATCCGCCCGTCCCTGACCCCCACGGCGCGGGCGGCCTC
>JAJYDP010000583.1:0-3472 GCA_021777365.1 Chloroflexota bacterium
CGACATACAGGGCCACGACGCTGACGACCACGCCCAGGGGCGCGGCAAGGTGGCGCCGCAGCCCCCGCCCGGAACCGGTTGCGTCCCCGGCGCTCACCGTCGTTCACCAACGTACAGCGTCTGGCCGCCCAGCAGCCACCACGCGGGCGGGAAGCGCAGGTACGCGCGCACCAGGGCCGGGCGGTACGGAAGACGACCCTTCGTCGTGTAGGGCAGGAATCGCACGACCAGGTGGCGCGTCCGGAAGCGGGCCGACTCGGCCGCCTCGACCAGGCTCCGCTCGGTCAGCGCGACCTTGTGGTCGATGAAGTCCCAGTACGCCGCACCCACCAGCCGGATGTTCGGCTGGAGGATCACCACGCGTCCGCCGGGGCGCAGCAGCTCCCGGACCACGGCGAGCTGCTCGATCACTGCAGCGGCCGACGGCAGGTGTTCCAGGTAGTTGCTCATGAAGGCCGTGCCGAAGTGCGCCTCGGGAAGGACACCGGCGAGGGCGAGGCCGTCGGCCTGCACGAACCGCACATCCCCCGGGAGATCGACCGAGACGTCGCGCACGTCCGTGGCCCACTTCTCGACCGCCTCGACGTGCCGGATGAAGTAGCCCCGGTCGCAGGCGAGGTCCAGCACGGGCGCCTCCCGCAACACATGGCGCTGGAGGTACGCTGCGATCACGGCCCACGCGGCATCCTTCGCCCGCGCCTCCCGGTCGCTGAACCGGTGCGCGTAGACGTCGCCCAGGGCGGGCGTCAGATCCGGCCCGCGGCCAGCTCGTCCCTGATCCACGGGATCACCTCGTCGAGCATCTCGTCGAGCGTGGTGGTGGCCTCGAAGCCCAGGACCTCGCGCGCCTTGCGCACGTCCGGCACCCGCATCTGCACGTCGTGCTCGAATGGCGGGTCGCTGACGAACGCGAACGGACGGTCGCCGTGCACCTTCCGCCAGACCAGCTGCGCGAGCTCCAGCACGGTCGTGCTCTGCTCCGTCGAGAGGTTGAAGTCCTCGTTGATCGCCGCGGGCGACTCCATCGCCAGCCGGATCCCCCGCGCCAGATCGCCGCCGTACGTGTAGTGCCGGACCTGGTTCCCCTCGCCCAGGATGTGCAGCGGGTCCTGGCCGCGCAGCACCTTCTGTACGAGGTCGGGCACCACGTGGCTCATGGCCAGCTTCACGTTGCCGCTCATGACCTCGGCATCACGGACCGCGCGGCGCTCGCCGATCCCCACGCAGTTGAACGGCCGCAGGATCGTGTACGGCAGCCCGTACTGCTCCCATGCCCCCTTCGCGAAGTACTCGCTGGAGAGCTTCTGGAAGCCGTAGGTCGACCGAGGCGGCGGGCTGCTCAGCTGGGCGCCCTCCGGCGTCGGGAAGACGGTCGTCGACTCGAACACCATCGAGCTCGAGATCACGACGATCCGCTCGAGGTGCCCGCTCCGACGGGCCGCCAGCGCGGCGTCGAAGGTCGAAGCCAGGATCCGCTCGTTCTCGGCCAGCAGGTCGTAGGCGAACTCGTGGAAGTAGCTGATGCCGCCGATCATCGCGGCCGCCGCCGCCACCTGGTCCACGCCGGCCGCCAGCTCGCGCACCAGGCCGGTGTCCTTGGCATCCCCGCATACGAACCGGTATCGCGGGTGCTGGTCGTAGCTCTTTGCCGCCTCGCCGTACTTGCTGAGGTCGTCGAGCCCCACCACCTCGTGGCCGGCGTCGAGCAGTTCGGGGACAAGATATCCCGCGATGAACCCGGCCGCGCCGGTGACCAGGACCCGCACGCTCCCTCCCGTTGACGATGACCGGGACCGACTCGAGCGCCGCTTCCCCGCCGGCTATCCTAGCCGACGCCTCCGCCTCTGGCCACGATCCCCGTGACCTCGATCGGGCTCACGGCGACTGTGCAGGACCCCCCCGTGTCGTAAAGTGCCCCTCCCGAAAGCCCCGCACGATCGTAAGTTGCCGTGTTGACTCCGGAAGCTCCTCGGGCGAGCGGTGGAACGTGGAACGCCCGATCCTCATCGTGCCGGCGGGCGTTCTGCTGGCGCTGCGGGGCTGAGCGGAACACGGACGAACCCGGCAGCCACGGCAGTATCGTTGCCATGCACCGTGACGGTGATCCGGACACCAGGGAAAGCCGAACACGAGGGGGCTGTGAGTCCGCAACCGATCAGCCGATCCCGCGCCCGGTGACGCACCACGCCGACGCGCTGGCCGTCGCTCGCCACGCGGGTACGGCATCTGGCGCAGCGGTGGGTGCCGCCGCTGCCCGCGCGTGGAGCCGGCTCCCTGCGACGATCCGCTGGTCGCTCGTGCTGGGCGCCGCGGTCGGCATCCAGCTCCTGCGACGACCGGAGACACTGCTGCGGCCCGAGTTCTTCAACGAGGACGGACAGGTCTTCTACATCGGCACGTACTTCGGCAGCCCGCTCGAGACGATCCTCCGCCCGTATGCCGGCTATCTCCATCTCGTGCCCCGGCTCGTGGCGCTCCTCTCCCGGCTGGTGCCGGTCGCCGACGCGCCACTCGTGACGAACACCGCCGCCCTCCTCATCACCGCGGCTGTCTGCGCGTACATCGCGGGCGGCAGGCTGTCCGACGCGATCCCCTCCGCCTGGCTGCGGTGGGCGATCGCGGCGCTGGTCGTTCTCCTGCCCAACTCGCACGAGACGCTCGGCTCGATTGCATATGCGCAGTGGTACCTCGGGATGTACCTGCTGGTGGCCGCGTATGCCACCTCGCCCAGAAGGCGGGCAGTCGAGGCGATCGATCTCCTGACCCTGGGCGTGGCGTCGTTTACCGGGCCCTGGGGACTGTTGCTTGCGCCGCTGTACGCGTGGCAGGCCCGCCCTCGGCCGGCGATCCGCCAGGCCGGGACTGTCCGCGAACCGGCACCGGAACGCCTGCATTGGGACGGGGTCCGGATCCGCCGGGCGCTGGCGGTCTGGCTCCCGGCCCTCCTCCAGCTCGGCTTGATCCTGGTCACGCCAGTCCCGAGCACCGGCGGCCAGGCGGTCAGCGCAGCCGACGTGGCGGGAGCCATTGGCAATCGGTTCGTGGACGCGCCGTTCCTCGGTGCCGTGTGGACCGCTCTGCTCGTGCAGGCCGGCCCCCCGATCGTGCTGGTGGTGGGGCTCACGTTGGCGATCCTGGGTCTGCTCGTTGTTGCCGCCCGCGCGCTCACGGTTCCTCAACGAGCCGTGACGCTCTATGTGGTCGCAGTGGCCGTTGCAAGCACGGTGATCCGGGAACACGCGACCCTCGGCGGCTTCCTCGACTCAAAGCTGGCCGAGCGCTACGTGGTCGTTCCAGGCCTGGTCCTCGCCGCGGTCGCTGTCGCTGCCGTTATCCGTGGCCGAGGTGCACCGCGTGTGGCGGGCATGATCCTGGTGGCCCTGCTGACGTTTGGCATCGTGGGTGACTTCCGGATCCCGCCGCATCCCTCGCTCGACTGGCCACAGCGCAGCCAGTGCATCGGCGGGACGTC
>JAJYDP010000583.1:3482-3965 GCA_021777365.1 Chloroflexota bacterium
ACCGTGCGTTGTGCCCGTGCAGCAACCGGCAGTCTGGTCGATCCGCTGGCCCGGCGCCGGGGGTACGTACGTGCAGCAGCCACTTGGGTTTGGACCCTGACGACGCGAACCGCGCGTCCGTGCCCCGTCCCACCGTATAGGGGACTCAGATCCCGATCCGGCTGGCCGCCGCACCCCACACGCCGACACGCCCCGGCGTTGACGAATCACGCGCACAGCGTGATAGTGTGGTCATGGTACGGCTCGTCGCCTCCGAACATGCCCTGCGTTCCCTGCTCGCCCTGTCCCAGCGTCCGGCGGGCGTGCGAACGGCCGAGCTTGCGGCCATGCTCGATGCGCCGTTCACCAGTGCCGAGCGAGCACTCGAGATGCTCGCGGAAGACGGCCTGGTCGACCGTTTCGACCGTCGCGCGCGCCTGGTCGACTCGCCACGCGCTGGGGAAGCCGTCCGGTTCGCGCTTTCCTTCCTGCGGCCCAATGACG
>JAJYDP010000584.1 GCA_021777365.1 Chloroflexota bacterium
GATGGACCTCGGGCGGGCCGAGGTCTTCGAGTTCGCCAACGAGAACATCTTCGTCAAGATCCTGGACAACGTCCGCGACCGCGACGTCTTCCTCATCCAGCCCACCTGCTCGCCGGTCAGCAAGTCGATCATGGAGTTGCTGATCATGATCGACGCGTTCAAGCGGGCGAGCGCGGGCCGCATCACCGCGGTGGTGCCGTACTACGCGTACGGCCGGTCGGACAAGAAGGACCAGCCGCGGGTGCCCATCACCGCGCGGCTGGTGGCCGACATGATCTCGGTGGCGGGCGCCGACCGGCTCCTCACCATGGACCTCCACCAGGGCCAGATCCAGGGGTTCTTCAACATCCCGGTGGACGAGCTCACGGCCGTCCACATGCTGTCCAACTACTTCCGCCGCAAGTCGCTCACCAACGCGGTGGTGGTGACGGACCTCGGCTTCGCCAAGCGGGCACGCGCGTTCGCGGAGCTGCTGGACGCGCCGCTGGCGGTCATCGAGAAGCGGCGCGTGGGCAACCTCGACCGCGCCGAGGTCCTCAACGTGATCGGCGAGGTCCGCGGCAAGCGCGCGATCATCGTGGACGACGAGATCGACACGGCCGGCACGCTGATGGAGATCACCCGCGCGCTCCGACGCGAGGGCGTGGACGAGATCTACGCCTGCGCCACCCACGGCATCCTCTCCGGCGACGCGGTGGACCGCATCGCCGCGTCCGCCGTGCGGGAAGTCGTGGTCACGGACACGGTGCGCCTCCCGCCCCAGAAGCGCATTCCCAAGATCCACACGCTGTCGGTGGCACCGCTGATCGGCGAGGCCATCCGGCGCATCCACCTGGGCGAGTCCGTCGGCGCCCTCTTCTCCAGCGAGCTGAACCTCGTCGAGGAGATGCTGCTGTGGGAGGAGGGAGACGACAACTCGCAACCCGCCTCCCTGGTCGATCCCTCGCGGATCGGCACTACCCGAGGTGAACGGTGTCCCTGAAGCTCTATCGACCGGGCCCCGAGGGCCTGGAGCCCTCGCCCACCGTGGACCGGGACTACCGGACGCAGCTGCGCTCGAGCCGGTGGCGGCTCCCTGCGCTGCGCAACCCGGAGGCCCAGCCGGTGAGCGCAGCCGGGGGGATCATCCTCTTCGGCGGGCTGGGCCTGCTGACGTTCGTGATCCTCCTGGTCGGGTACGGCGCCGGCTTCTGGCGCTGACGCGACTCTGCGCGGCCCGCACGAGGCGCCGGGACCGACCCCGCCGGCGGCCGGGACCGCGCCTGACCGGCCCCTATACTTGACGGTCCGATGCTGAACTTCCTTTCCCGGTTCGTCGATTCGAACGATCGCGAACTGAAGCGCCTGCAGCCCTTCGTCGACCAGACCAACGCGCTCGACGACGAGTTCACCGCCCTCTCCGACGAGGAGATCCACCAGCGCATGGTGGAGATCCGGGAGGAGGTGGCCCAGGACGCCGCTCCCACGCCCCCCGACGAGGACGAGCTGGAGCACTCCGACTCCGAGCGTCGCGCCGAGCTCCGCAAGGCGCGCGAGGAGGCCGACCTGGCCCGGCTCCGCGAGGTCCTGGACGGCGTCCTGCCGGAGGTCTTCGCCGCCGGCCGCGAGATCAGCCGGCGCAAGCTGGGGATGCGGCACTTCGACGTGCAGGTCCTGGGCGCCGTGGTCCTCCACCAGGGCAAGATCGCCGAGATGAAGACCGGCGAGGGCAAGACGCTGGCCGCGCCGCTCGCCGCCGCCCTGAACGCGATGTCCGGTCGCGGCGTGCACGTCGTGACCGTGAACGACTACCTCGCCAAGCGCGACCCACAGTGGATGGGGCCGATCTACCACGGGCTGGGGCTCTCGGTCGGCATCATCCAGCACGAGGCGGCCTTCCTCTACGACCCGGAGTACCACGCCACCGAAGAGTCCCTGATGTACCTCCGCCCCGTGGAGCGGCGCGAGGCCTACGCGGCGGACGTCACGTACGGGACCAACAACGAGTTCGGATTCGACTACCTGCGCGACAACATGGTGGTGGAGCTCTCGCAGCGGGTGCAGCGGGAGCGCTACTTCAGCATCGTCGACGAGGTGGACAACATCCTGATCGACGAGGCGCGCACCCCGCTGATCATCAGCGGCCAGGCGGAGGAATCCGCCGACCTCTACTACCGGTTCGCGCGCCTGGTCCCCCGCCTCAAGCCCCGGCCCGACGGCGCCGAGGAGGGCGGAGACTACTTCCTGGACCTCAAGGACAAGGCCGTCTCCCCCACCGAGGACGGGATCGACAAGATCGAGAAGCTCCTCGGGATCGAGAACCTCTTCGACGCCGACCCCCGCCTGGCGCGGCACTTCGAGCAGGCACTGCGGGCGCACGCCCTTTACAAGCGGGACCGCGACTACATCGTCAAGGACGGCGAGATCGTCATCGTCGACGAGTTCACGGGCCGGCAGATGCCGGGGCGGCGCTGGAGCGAGGGGCTCCACCAGGCCATCGAGGCCAAGGAGGGGCTGCGCGTCCAGCGCGAGTCGGTGACCCTGGCCACGATCACCTTCCAGAACTACTTCCGCCTCTACCACAAGCTCGCCGGCATGACCGGAACCGCGATGACCGAGGCCGAGGAGTTCCACAAGATCTACAAGCTCGAGGTGGTGGAGATCCCCACCCACCGGCCGATGATCCGGGAGGACATGCCGGACCTGGTCTTCCGCACCGAGCAGGGGAAGTTCGACGCGCTGATCGACGAGATCGTCGACCTGCGCGAGCAGGGACGGCCGGTGCTGGTCGGCACGGTCAGCGTGGAGAAGAGCGAGCACCTCTCGGAGATGATGCGCAAGCGCGGGATCCACCACGAGGTCCTGAACGCCAAGTACCACGAGCGCGAGGCATCGATCGTGGCGCAGGCGGGGCGCTCCGGCGCGGTGACCATCTCCACCAACATGGCCGGCCGCGGCACGGACATCCTCCTCGGCGGCAACCCGGCGGGCCTGGCCTCGGCGGCGCTGCACAAGCGGGGAATCAACCCCGCCGACGCGCCGCCGGAGGTCTACCAGGCGGCCCTCGACGAGGCGAAGGCGCAATGCGCCGAGGACCACGAGAAGGTGGTGGCCGCCGGCGGGATGCACATCGTCGGCACCGAGCGGCACGACGCGCGCCGGATCGACAACCAGCTGCGCGGCCGCGCGGGCCGCCAGGGCGATCCTGGCTCCTCCCGCTTCTACCTCTCCCTCGAGGACGACCTCATGAAGCGCTTCGCATCCGACCGGGTGGCCGGGCTGATGGAGCGGCTGGGGCTCGAGGAAGACGTCGCGATCGAGTCGAAGCTCGTCTCAAAGACCATCGAAAGCGCCCAGACCCGGGTCGAGGGCTACAACTTCGACATCCGCAAGCGCGTCGTCGAGTACGACGACGTCATCAACCGGCAGCGCGAGACCATCTACGCGGAGCGCGACAAGGTCCTCCGCAACGAGGACCTGACCGAGACGGTCCGCGCCTTCCTGGACCAGGAGGTCGCCACCTCGCTGGATCGTTTCCTGGAGGGCCAGGACCCGTCCGCCTGGGACATCGACGGCCTGGCGGGTTCCCTGAAGGCGATGGGCCTCACCGGCCCGGGCACCACGGCCGACGAGCTGTGGGACGTGGGCTCGCGGGAGGCGATCGAGCAGCACGTGCGCGATCTCGCCGATGCCCGCCTGGAGGCGCTGGAGCAGGAGCACGGCGCCGAGACGTGGTCCCTGGTGGAGCGGATCGTGCTGCTCCGGGCCATCGACGCGCTCTGGGTGGAGCACCTCACCGAACTGGACGACATGCGGCGCGGCATCGGGCTCCGCGGCTACAGCGGCGAGGATCCGCTGAACGCCTTCAAGAAGGAGGCGTTCTCGCTGTACGAGGAGCTGCGCTCCCTGATCCGCCACCAGGTGGCCAGCACCATCTTCCGCGTCAACGTCGTGCGCGAGGAGCAGGCACCCG
>JAJYDP010000585.1 GCA_021777365.1 Chloroflexota bacterium
TCGCTGGGCGATCCCGTCTCCCGCTGGCTGCCCGACTTCACGCCGGCCCGCGGCGTGACGATCCGCGAGCTCCTCGACCACACGAGTGGGATCGGGGAGCCGTTCGACAGCCAGGCGCTCCTGGCGCAGCTGGGATCGGCGCCCGCACACGCATGGACCGCGACGCAGGTCCTCGCCTATGCCGGCCGCGTCCGGTTCGCGCCCGGCCACGGCTGGTTCTACTCGAACGCGAACTACCTGCTCCTCGGGGAGATCATCCGGGCGGCGACGGGCCGCGGCGTTGCGGCGCTGCTCCGGCAACGGCTCCTGGGTCCTCTCGGGCTCGGGAACACGTTCCTCCAGGGGAGCTCGCCGCCGCCGCCCGGCGTGCCGCGCGCGACCGGCTACGACATGCCCTCAGACAGCACGTGGGCGAGCACCCCGCTGTCGGACGGATCCGGGTACCTCCCGTTCACCTCGCTGGCGACCGCGCTCGGGACCGCGGGCGCCCTCGCCACGACCGCGTCGGACCTGGCACGCTGGGCGGCGGCGCTCTACGGCGGTCACGTCCTGCCGCCCGCCGCACTCTCCGACATGCTCGACTTCGGGCTGACCGCCGGGCTCCACCCGCGCTGGCCGTACGGCCTGGGCGTGCAGCGCGTCACGCTGGACGGCCAGACGGCGTGGGGACACTCCGGGCTGCTGTCCGGCTTCCACTCGTCGATGCGCTATTTCCCGGCCAGCGGCGCGACGGTGGTGGTGCTGACGAACGCCGATGCGACGAATCCCGACGTGCTGGTGAGCGCCCTGGTGGCGGCGCTGGGTCCGGCGCGGGCCGGGATCCCGTAGCGCGCGGGCCGTCCTAGTGCGCGTGGGCGATGCCGGGAAGGCCGCTTCAGGGTACGGTGCGGGCATGACCGTCACGCCGCGCGCCCCACGATCAGTCCATGCCCTCCGCGTCCCCGGGGCACGCCCCCGGACGGCGATGCTCGCGCTCCTGCTGGTCGCCGGGGCGGCGCTCCCCGCGGCGCCGGTCGCGGCGGCCACCCCGTCCCCGCCCGCGCGCGCGTCCGCCACGCTGGTCACGGCGCCGTCCATCCCGGTCTTCACGACCGCCCTCCGCGCGAAACTCACCTCGACGCTCGCCCACCTGCGCACCTCGAACCACCTGCCCGGCCTCGAGGTCGCGATCCGGTTCCCCAACGGCACCGTCTGGGACGGCCATGCCGGGTTCGCGAACGTCGCCGCCCGGCGCGCCCTGACGGCCCAGACCCTCTTCGACGCGGGCAGCATCACCAAGACCTTCGTGGCGGCGCTCACGCTGCAGCTCGCGGGCCAGGGGGTGCTGAGCCTGGACGATCCGCTCTCGAAGTGGATCCCGGGGCTCTCGTTCGACGACGGGGTCACGCTGCGGGAGATGCTGGATCACACCAGCGGCATCTTCGACCCCTTCATGCATCCCGCCCTCAACAACGCGATCATCGACCACCCGAAGACCGCCTGGACCCCGGCACAGGTGATCGCGTACGTGGGCAGGCCCCTCTTCCCGGCCGGCGAGGGATGGTCGTACTCCAACGCGAACTACATCCTGCTCGGGCAGGCGATCGAGCGGGCGACCGGCCAGACGCTCGCCTCGCTGCTGCGCCAGCGCTTCTTCGTGCCGCTGCACCTGGCCAACACGTTCCTCCAGAGCGAGGAGCCGATCTCGGGCACGCCGGCCACCGGCTACACCTACTCGAACGACACGACATGGACCCTGAAGAACATCTCCGACGGGTCGCGCTACGTGCCGTACACGTCGCTCGCCACCGCGATCGGGTCGGCCGGCTCGCTGGTGACCACCGCCGACGATCTCGCACGGTGGGCGCTCTACCTCTACCGCGGAAAGGTCCTCCCGCCGGACGAGCTCTCGCAGATGCTCGACTTCGCCCTGACGGCGCAGTTCCACCCGACGCTGCCCTACGGGCTGGGCGTCCAGCGCCGCAGCCTGAGCGGGTGGGGATCGTGGGGCCACGACGGGGCCGTCGAGGGATTTCATTCCGCCATGCGCTACTTCCCCGGTGCCGACGGGGTCTCCATCGTGGTCATGACCAACTCCGACCGCGTCAACCCGGACGTCCTGGTCAGGGCGTTCCTGGACGACATGTTCCCGCCCGCCTGAGAGGCGTCCCGCCGGCCCGATCCGCGGGCCGGCCATCGCCCGGCCGGCCGGCGCCCCGTCGCGGGCACGCGCCTACGATGTGCCGATGGCAGACGAACCAGGGCCCCGCGCCGACGCCTTCGCGCGCCGGTTCGACGCCGCACAGGCATCCTTCATCGAGCTCATCGAGTCGCTGACGGACGAGCAGTGGCGCGCGGTGGGGCGCAATTACCCCGAGCGCCTCAACGACGAGGACGAACGGCGCACGGTCGGCGTCATCGCCCACCACGTCGCCGTCAGCACGCCGTGGATCCTGGACCGCATCCAGGCGATGCTCGACGGGCGGCCCCTCCCGCCCGCCGACATCCGGGCGGCCAACGCGACCCAGGCGGCCGAACACGCCGACGTGACGAAGACCGAGGTCCTGCAGCTGCTGCGCGAACAGCGGCAGCCGGTCTCCGCCGCCATCCGCGCCATCCCGGACGACCGGCTGGACCAGGCGCTCGAGACGCCGGCCGGCCCGATGTCGGTCGCACAGCGACTCGAGCGGGTCCTGCTCGGCCACATCGAGATGCACCGCGGCTCGATCGAGGCGGCGGTCGGCTGAGCGGCGCTCGCGGCTCGATCGAGGTCGCGATCGGCTGAGCGGCGCTCGCGGCCAGGGTGGGGCGCCGGTCGGTCGGGCGACGATCGACCGGGCGCCGGCCGCCCGCGGGTCAGCCGGTGGCCCGCCCCGGCGCCGGCTCGTCGCGGCGCGTGCCTGCGGCGATCTCGTCCACCGCGAGGCCGCTCGGCCACCAGTTCCAGCGCCCCAGCAGCACGACCACGGACGGGACGAGCAGTGATCGCACGACAAAGGTGTCCATCAGCACGCCCGCCGCGAGGCCGTACCCGATCTGCTGGATCTGGGCGCCCCCGGCCGTGCCGCCGGCCGCGATGGCCAGGACCACGAAGCTGCCGCCGAGGATGACTCCCGCCGTCGTCACCGTGCCGCCCGTCCGGCCGATCGCGCGCGCGACCGCGTCCCGGAGCGGCAGCTGGTGCGCCTCCTCCCGGATGCGGCTCATGACCAGGATGTTGTAGTCGGACCCGAGCGCCATCAGGAACACGAACATCAGGAAGGGCAGGACGAAGTTGAGGCCGGCCTGGCCGCCGAGCCGCACGAACAGCAGCGCCGTCAGGCCGAGGGCGGCCAGGTAGGACAGCACCACGCTCGCGACGAGGTAGAGCGGCGCAACCAGGCTGCGCATCACCACCGCGAGCAGGATGGCGATCAGGACGGCCACGATCGGGATGATCCGCACCAGGTCGGTGTAGGAGATGTTGCTGACGTCGTAGGCGAACTCCACGGTCCCGAGCAGGCCGCTGGCCGATGCGCCCGCAGCCCTCGCCACGCGGGCGACGTCGGCGCGGTACCCGGGCACGGCATCGAGCGCGCTCGGACTCGACGTGTCGCCACTGCCGACCTCCGCCGAGAACTGGATCGTGCGGCCATCCGGGCTGATGAGGTCGCCGGTGGCACGGTAGGCGTCGTAGAGGAGCGGCGGGATGCTCCCGCCGCTCGACACGGGCGGGAGGCTGCGGGCGGGCCCGAGCGCCGCGTGCAGAGACGTGAGCTGCGCCACCGTCAGCGGGATGCCGTTCGGATCGAGGGGACCGACGAGGCTCTTGAAGCCCGGCAGCGCCGCGAGCCCCGCCTGGGCGGCGCTCAGCTCCGACGGGTTGCTCCAGACCGACTCCGGGAACTGCATGAGGATCGCGGTGCGGTTGGCGGTCGACGACGGGAAGTGCGCGTCGAGGAGCGCGGTGCCGGCGGCGGAGTCGGTGCCCGCC
>JAJYDP010000586.1 GCA_021777365.1 Chloroflexota bacterium
CGGCACTCTGACTCGCCCGCGCCGAGCGCACTCGCCGACGAGCTGTCCGGGGAGCGCTTGCTCCTGGTGCTGGGCGGCGGACAAAGCGCCTCGCTCGCCGCCGCGAGGGACCGCCCAAGTCGGCTCTCTATGAAGAAGTGAACCGCCCTGGGTTTCGTGGAGACCCGGACGGTTGGAATCAGGCGGCCACGGTGGGCTCGGCCTGACGCCGATGGTAGGCCGCCTCGAACTCGGCGGGCGGCAGGTACTCGCAGGCCTCGTGCAGGCGGCGGGTGTTCCAGAAGTCGACCCAGCGGGCGGTGGCCAGCTCGACCTCCTCGCGTGAGCGCCAGCGTGGCCGCCGGCGGATGAGCTCGGCCTTGTAAAGCCCGTTCACCGATTCCGCCAAGGCGTTGTCGTAGCTGTCCCCCTTCGACCCGACCGAGGTGACCGCGCCCGCCTCCGCCAGGCGCTCGGTGTAGCGGATGGCGAGGTATTGCACCCCCCGATCGCTGTGGTGGACGAGTCCCTGCAGGTCCTCCTCGCGGCGGCTCCAGATGGCCATCTCCAACGCGTCGAGGGCGAGCTCGGCGCGCAGCGAGGCCGCCGTCCGCCAGCCCACGATGCGCCGGCTGAAGGCGTCGACGACGAAGGCCGTGTAGCAGAACCCGGCGACCGTCCAGACGTACGTGATGTCGGCCAGCCAGAGCCGGTTGGGGGCCGATGCCGCGAACGTGCGCCGCACGAGATCGGCCGGTCGCTCGGACAGCGGCGCCGGATGGGTCGTGCGGATCCCCTTCGCACGGGTCACACCGGCCAGACCCAGTGCTCCCATGAGGCGGGCCACCTGGTCGCGTCCCACCCCCAGACCCTCCCGGCGCAGGACGTGCCAGAGCTTGCGCACCCCGTAGACCCCGAAGTGCTCGCGGTGGAGGCGCACGATCTCGGCCCCCAGCGCCTCGTCGCGCACGGCACGGGCAGAGCGGGGCCTGGTCTTGGCGGCGTAGTAGGACGACGGGGCGATCTGCAGGACCCGGCAGATCGGCTCGACCCCGTAGGCGTCCCGGTGGGTGTCGATGTAGCGGCTCACCTCGGCGAGCGGCGGTCGAGCTCCGCCCCGAAGAAAGCCGCCGCGCTCTTCAGGATCTCGTTGGCCCGCCGCAGCTCGCGGTTCTCCCGCTCGAGCTGCTTCAGGCGTTCGCGTTCCTCCGTTGTCAGGCCAGGCCGGCGGCCCCGGTCGATCTCCGCCTGGCGGACCCAGTTGCGCAGCGACTCCTCGCCGATGCCGAGCTGGCGGGCCACCCGGGTGACGACCCCCAGTGACTCGCCGCGCTCGGCGATCGTCTCCTGGACGAGGCGGACGGCGCGGTCCTTCAGCTCAGGCGGGTAGCGCTTCTGGGACGGATGGGAGAGGTGCTGCTCGCTCATGGACTCCATGCTCCTCCAAAGCACTGGAGTCTCCACCGAAGTCAGGGCGGTTCAACGCGTCGAGGTCGACCTCGAGCTCGACCGGGTCAAACGGGATGTCCACGATGGCCAGGCCGCGCACCCCGGCCGGCCCATCGGCGCGGTTCGAGGAGTGGCCGCCCACCGGCTGCGCGGCGCTCATGATCACGTCGCCGGGCTTCGTCAGGGCCGTGTAGACCGCGAGGTTGCCGAGCATGCTCGCCACCAGGCGGTGCTCGGCGTACCGGGCGCGGAGCGAGGCCTTCAGCAGCTCCACGCAGAGCGCCTCGATCTCGTCGATGTGGCGGGTGCCGGCGAACCAGCGGTTGACCGGGCCGATGTGGCCCTCGGCGGCGCGGGTGCCCACCTCGGCGGCGAGCAGGGCGCGCACGGTGGGGCTGGTGGGCGCCTCGGGCGCCAGCAGGTTCACGCACTGGCGACCCCGCCAGGTCGCGTTGCGTTCCACGGCATCCAACACCGCCTGCGCCATCTGCTCGGGCGTGGCGCAGGCGTCGAGGAGCTCCCGTGCCCGGGCGAGGATGGCCGGGTCGTGGATCTCGGTGGTCGTCGCTGCGGGATCGTCCACGGCGGTCGCCTCCTCTGGCCGGCAGGAAACGCTGCTCGGGCCGGCTCGCCCGCGGGCCCCGTGCCTGCCGGGAGCGGCCGGTCGGCCGACGCGCTTGTCGAGCGCGGCGCTATTGTGGCGCGCCGGCCGCTCGTCCGTGCCGGTCGGTGTCGACGGCGCCGCGCGCTGGGCCGACGCTGACGCCGCCGGTGCCGGCCACGGCGCTGCCGGGAGCGCCGATCACCTCCGGCGTACCGCGGGCTTCACCGGCGCTTACCGGCGGCTCCTCGCGCGCTTGCGCCGAGCCTCGGCACTGGCCAGGGCGAGCCGGGCGTAGTGGGCCCGGCGCGCCATCTCGGCGCGCCGGAGCCGCTCCTCGAGCGGCAGCACGCCGTCGGGGTCGACCTCCCGCTCGAACTTCGACTCGAACGCCGCCCGGGCCGCCTTCGTCAGCTCGCGCGAGTCGTAGCGCGAGTGGAGCACGTACGCGCCGATGCGCCCGCGCAGGGAGCGCTCGGCGGGGGTGAGCTGGTCGCCCATGGGGGCCTCCTGTCTGCCGGCACCAGGAGCGGACCTGCTCGCTGCCGGCCACCACGTGCTACCACCGCCGCGGCACCCCTGCCTGCGGGTCGCGTCACCAGATGGAGGATGGACTCCGGTCATGTGCGCGAAGGACACGCCGGTTCGACCGCGCACGCGAGTCATCGCTCCCGCCAGATAGCCATACGTCGTCGAATGGGAGTTTCGTACCATCTGCGGCGGCATCAGTACTACTGCCGGTGTCTATGCCCCGATTTCGCCCCTCGACGGCGCGGGTGCGCCCCGGGATGCTCTGTGGCCACACCCGTTTCGAGCAACGCCCGACGGATCGCAGAAACGGCTGCCAGATCGGCATCTCGCCGCGCGACGCGACGCAGTACGGAGGAGGCTCCGACACCACCATGGATGCAATCATCGGCCGGCACCGCTACTCGACCGAGACGGCCACGCTCCTCGCCGACGACGAGTACGCCGATCGCTCCAACCGCCTGCAGCACGGCCGGGCCACCCACCTGTATCGGACGCCCAAAGGCGCGTACTTCGTGTACCTGGAGACGATCTGGCAGCGCGAGCATGACAGCATCCGCCCGCTCTCCCCCGAAGCGGCTGCCGATCTGTTCGAGACGCTGCCAAGTCAGGAGATGTCCTTCGAGCAGGCCTTTCCCGAGATCGAGGTCGTCGAGGCCTGACGTGTGGCCGATCGAGCCCTGGACGTCGACCCGGCACACGGCAGGCGCGGCCGGCCGTCCAGCCGCCCGGCCGTACCGCCGTGTCAGGCCGGGACGAACTCAGCAGGGGCGGTCTGTGCGAGCGAGAAGAGGCCGTCCTCGCCGACGAACGCGATGAGTTGACGGTCCACGAGGCGCTGCAGCGCGATCAGCACGGTGCGCCGGTCAGCGGCCGATGCGAGAACGGCCAACTGGGGCTCGCCACGATCCTTCGAGTGAGGCGCCACCCATGTACACGGTGCTCGTGGGTGGCGCCATCGGAGACTTCGCGAGCAATCCGCTCGCCGCGACGAGCTGGTCGTTCCGGACGGGGGCACCCCGGGCAGTCGCTCGGGCAAGTCACCTAGCCGTGGTGTCGACGAGCGACCGGATTCACCATTCGCGCGAGCAGCAACACAGCGGTGGCGGCGCAGGATCTCGACCGCGGTCGGCGCGAAGAGGCAGCAGGGCCGCGGAAATAGGCGATGGTCTCTCGTCCTCGTATCGCGTCGGCCGTCCGTCGAGGGGTCCCCGCGGTGGCCACTGGCGGGCCAGCCAGTGGCGAGTGGCAGGCACCTCCGGCCGGATCAGATGGTCATGGCGGCGAACCCGCCGTCGACCGGGATGAGGGTGCCGGTGACGAACCCCGACGCCCGCTCCGAGGCCAGCCAGATGGCCGTGCCCACGAGCTCGTCGGGCTCGCCCAG
>JAJYDP010000587.1 GCA_021777365.1 Chloroflexota bacterium
GTCGGCCGGGCCACGCTACTTCGGGTTCGTGATCGGTGGCGCACTGCCCGCGGCGCTGGCCGCGGACTGGCTGACCGCCGCGTGGGCGCAGAACGGGGCCCTGCACGCCAGCTCCCCCGCCGCGGCTGCCGCCGAGCAGGTCGCCGGCGAGTGGATGCTCGACCTGCTCGGGTTGCCGGCCGGCGCCAGCTTCGGCCTGCCGACCGGCGCGGGCCTGGCGAACACGGTCGCGCTGGCCGCCGGGCGTCACGCGGTCCTCGAGCGGGTCGGCTGGGACGTGGAGACGCGCGGGCTCTACGGCGCACCGGAGATCGCGGTGATGGTCGGTGAGGAGGCCCACGCGACGCTCCTGACCGCGCTCCAGTACCTCGGCCTGGGCCGCGAGCGCGTGATCCGGATCCCCACCGATGAGCAGGGCCGGATGCGCCCCGGGCCGATGGTGGCGGCCGTACGCGCGGCGGGCGATCGGCCGCTGCTGGTGGCCGCCCAGGCCGGCAACGTCAACACGGGTGCCTTCGATCCCCTGGAGGCCATCGTCGAGGCCGTGGCCGGGCACCCAAACGCCTGGCGCCACGTCGATGGCGCCTTCGGGCTGTGGGCCGCCGCCGTGCCGCGCCTGCGCCACCTGGTGAGCGGCATGGAGCATGCCGACTCCTGGGCCACCGACGCGCACAAGTGGCTGAACGTCGGCTACGACTGCGGCTTCGTGGCCGTGCGGGACCAGGCCGCCCACCGAGCGGCGATGGCGGTGACCGCCGCGTACCTGCTCCAGGGCGGCGGCGCGCGCGAACCGTGGGAATACGTCCTCGACTCCTCGCGCCGCGCGCGGGGCTTCGCCCTCTACGCGGCGCTCCGGTCGCTCGGGCGCGAGGGGGTGCGCGACCTCGTCGACCGCTGCTGCCGGCTGGCCGAGCGGATGGCCGGGCGCCTTGCCCAGGCGCCGGGGGTCACGGTCCTCAACGACGTCGTGCTGAACCAGGTGCTGGTCCGCTTCGGCGATGACGACGAGCGGACGCGCCGCGTGATCGCCCGCGTGCAGGCCGATGGCGTCGCCTGGATGGGCGGCACCACCTGGCACGGCCTCGCGGCGATGCGCATCAGCGTGAGCAACTGGTCGACCACCGAGGCGGACATCGACCGCAGCGTCGAGGCGATCCTCCGCGCGCTGGCCGAGTAGGCTCGCTACGCCCCGCGGCTGCCCCGCAGCTGCTCGAGGGCGATCATCTGCCGGATCCCCCGCAGGGTCAGCTCCGCCTTCCCCAGCTCGCGCAGCTCCGACCAGGACGCGCGCAGCTCGCGACCGAGGGAGTCGGGCAGCGTCCGCAGCCAGCCCTCGATCCGCAGGTCGACGAACTCGCGCTTCTCCTCGATGGTGAGCTCCCGTGCGATGAGCAGCTTGCTCGCCTCCTCGGCGTCGACCATGGTCTGGAGCACGTTCCAGCGGTTGCCGGGCCGCTCGGCGCACAACCCGACGAACTCGCTGGCGCCGGTCTGGCGCAGCAGCTCCTCCTCGCGCGTGGTGAGCGACTCGTGCTCCTTGGTCTGGTCCCAGCTGTCCGCGTCCTCGGCGAGGAAGCGCAGGTAGAGCATGGCGAAGAGGCAGGTCGGCGCGACCAGGTCGTCGCGCACCCGATCGTCGACCCACAGCGCCGCCGCGGCGCGCTGGGCGCGTCGGGCGGTCTGCTCGGCGAACTCCCTGCCGAAGACCAGCGCCACCGACTCCGGGACGAAGCCCGGCAGCTCGCTCGCGATGATCTCGCGGTAGCCCGGCACATGCCGGTCGAGGAGCACAGCTGCCCGCTTGTCGACCACCTCGAGATCGCTCACCACCGCCGGCAGGCCGAGCGTCTGGCACGCCAGGTTGTAGACGATCGCCCGGGGCAGGGTCACCCCCTCGGGCCACGCGTCGCGCAGGTCGCGGTTGTTCGGCAGCTCGGTCTCCCCGCTCCACTCCTCCGGGTACTCGGGGATGGAGCGGCCGTAGTTGACCGATCCCGTGGCGCGGATCCGGACCCGCGTCTGGGGGACCAGGGACCCGAAGGGGGCCACCAGCGGCGCGATCCGGAGCAGCGTCTCGGTGTGCGCCCGCACGCCGGCACCCAGCAGCGCCAGCAGCGCGTCGCGCTCGGAGGGGCCGACCGAGGGAGCCCGGCGCGCGCCGTCGGCAACGGCGGTCCGGAACTTCTCGGCGACCAGGGCGGCAGCCGTGGGATCGTCCGCGCGGATGCCCTGCAGGGTCACTCCGCCGGCCCGCGCGAACTGCCCGATGACGCCCTCGTGCTCGGGATCGAAGCCGCCGCGGAATCCCGCGCGCCCGGCGCCCACCAGCAGCGTCACCCGCGGGGGCTGCGCGGCCTCCTCGATCGCCCGGGCGGCCAGGCGGTGCTCGGCCTCGTCGCGCCCGGCGACCGCCAGGGCGTAGGCGGCGTCGGTTGCGATCTTGCCGCTCTGCTCGGCCGTGTCGGACATGGCCAGGAAGACGCGCACCACCGGGTCGCGCCCGTCGAAGCGCGTGGCGAAGCTGTCCGGCGTGGGCAGGCCCGCCAGGCCGCGGTTGCGCCCGAAGGTCTGGTACAGGGCGTCCAGGAGCTCGGGAAGGTTCGCCAGCGCACCCACGTTCTCGACCAGCGGCACGAGGCGCACGCGCGCGGCCCGGGCGACGAGCGCCTCGCGGCGCTCGAGCGGGATCCGTGCCGAGAGGAACGCGTCGATCCGGTCCGGGGCACCCGAGAAGAGCCCGTGGAGCGCCTCCAGGTAGAGCGCCCCGACCTTCACGAGCGCGCCGAGGTCGGCCGAGGAGTTGATCTGCGGGACGGTGACCTCGTAGATGGCGTTCTGCGCCGGCTCGATCCCGAGCCGCTCGCACGCGAGCAGGAAGAGCAGGTTGGCGCGGGCGACCGATGCGAGGATCCGGGAGATCTTCTCCTCGTCCGCCTCGAGCCAGGGGTTCGGGGCCCGGAACAGGAGATGCCGGTCCTCGCCCGGGACGACGCCGCTGCGCAGCAGCGCGAGGACGACCTTCTCGGGCACCTCGAGCCAGTCGGGGCTGATCTGCCGGCCCTCGTAGTCGAGCAGGACCTCGGTGCACGGCCCCAGCAGGTCGGCGATCGATTCCTCGTACTCGGCGCGGGCGTCGACGAGGGCGTTCCACTCGATGTGGGTCAGGGCGGCGTCCGCCGGATCCGGCGCGCCGTCGAGGACGGAGTCGCGTGCGCGCGCCAGCTGCTCCGCCCGGTGCCGGGTGGAGTCGGGGTGCTTGGTCCCGGTCACGCGGATGCCGTCGGCGGGCCGGCGCTCCAGGAACGCGCGGCGCGCCGCCTGGAACGCGACCGGCTCGAGCCCGTCCAGCGCCGGGTAGCCCTCCGCGGTGCATGCGCACTCCCAGACCGCGTCCTCGACCCTCGTCGCGGCCGGTCGGGTCCGATCCCCCAGGCCCGTCCCCTCGCGGCCCTTGCGCTCGAGGGCGGTCCGCACGCGGTCGATGAAGACCGCCAGCTCGGAGACGTCCCGCGAGCCGTACGAGAGTCGCTGCCAGGTCCCGTAGCGCGGCGCCTGGTTCCCGGCGAAGGCCGCGAACGGGATCCCCCCGACGCCGGCGTCCAGCAGGAGCTCGAACGCGTCGATCGAATCGCGCACGACGGCGCGCTCGCGGATGCCGTTGCGCAGCCGCTGGAACGGCTCGCCGACCAGCCCAGGGAACGCCAGCGGCGAGTAGAACGTGCCGCCGTAGTCGGTCCGCTCGACGCCCAGGTGGGCCAGGCCATCGGCCGCGGCCATCATGAAGTCGCGGCGGGCGCGCATGTACGGCGAGGGCCGGCGCAGCTCCGCGAGGGGGCTCTGCAGCGCGGCGAGCGCCCAGTCCTGGGCGAGCGTGGAGGGCGTGGCGACCAGCCAGGCCGAGAGGTTCGCGATGATCTCGCGGGCCCGGATCCCGTCCGCGCGG
>JAJYDP010000013.1 GCA_021777365.1 Chloroflexota bacterium
CTCCACGTCCCAGCCGACCCGCTCGAGGACCGCGTGGCGCCCGGCGGCCAGCGCGACCGTGTTCGCCAGGCCCGCGCCGGTCGGCAGGCCGAAGCTGGCGCCGGCCGGCAGCCCGAGCAGGTCGAGCATCCACTCGCCGGCGACCTGCTCGGCGGCGGCCGCGGCGGGGGAGCTGGCGTGCAGGGCCCCGTTCTGCGCCCACGCGGCGGTCAGCCAGTCCGCGGCCAGCGCCGCGGGCAGTGCGCCACCGATCACGAACCCGAAGTAGCGTGGCCCGGCCGACGCCACCAGTCCCGGCTCGACGTCGCGTGCCAGCCGCTCGACCACCGCCCACGGATCCTCGCCGCCCTCGGGCAGGGGCGCGCGGAGCCGGTCCGCGACCGCGGCGGCATCCTCGAACGGCCCGACGTGGCGGTCCGGCAGGTCCTGCAGGAACGCCGCTGCGACGTCCGCCGTCCGGTGCAGCAGATCGCGGTTCGAGTCCGCCATGGTGCCATCCCCTCCAGTGCGCCCGGCATTATCCCACCGGCTCCCTGGCGGCCGGCGAGAATCGAGCGGCCCGTGCCGGGACGACACGAACCGGCGGCCCCCCGGAGGGGACCGCCGGTTCGGCGCGGAGGATGGTCGCGAGTCGGACTAGCGGAGCCGGATCGCCACGCGGAGCGCATCCGCGCGGGCATCCAGCAGCTGCGCCCGGGCGCGCAGGACGGCGGTCTGGGCGCGGACCAGGACCGGGCGCGCCTGGTGCGCGTCGTACTCGGCGGGGGTCAGTGCCAGGACCCGGGCGGAGAGCCCGGACACGTCGGAGGCGGCCGCCGAGACGGAGCGGTTCATGGCCGCCAGGGCGTCGGCGGCGGCGCTCGTGTTGCGGCCCTTCGCCGCCGCGGCCTGGATGCGCGCCTCCAGCCGCGGGCTCACCGTGCCGGTGTAGCGCGCGACCGCGGCGCTCACCGCGTCTGCCTGCGAGACGAGGGCCACCTGGCGGGCAGCCAGGGCGAACACCCGGTACTGGCTGACGATCGCCTGGAGGTCACCCTGCACGGCGGAGAGCGAGGTCTCCCCATCGAGCGTCGTCTTGACGCTGTTCAGTCCGCTCGTGTCGTTGGAGAGGATGGCGGCCAGCGCGGACCGGTCGCCGGACGTGAGGACCTTGCTGTCCTGGACCCGGGCGTCGGCCTTCGTCAGGTAGTCCAGGCGCTGACCGATCATGCAGTCACCGAGGGCGATCCCGTTGGCGGCCGTCTCCGACGCCTTGTACGCGGCCTGGTCGGCAGCGCAGGGACCCGTGTGGGTGACGGTGGTGCTGGTGCTGCCCGCGGCCGCCACCGGGGCCACGGCGCCCAGCAGCGCGCCGGTGACCAGGACGGCGCCGCCGAGGGTGGCGGCGAGGATGCGGAGGCGTGTCGACATCTCGGTGGTCTCCATGCGTTGCGAGGTTGATGCCGCCGAGTCTGTCGGGGCCGGATCAAGACGGCATCAAGAGCGGCCCGCATCGGCGGATTCGCGCCGCCCGCATCGGGATCCGCGCGGCCCGCATCGGGATCCGCGCGGCCCACGTCGGCGGATTCGCCCGGCCCGCATTGGAGGTTTCCCATCCTCGCCTGAGGCGCACCCCGGGGCCGGGTCGGTAGCGTGACGCGACACCCGGCGATCGCCGGCTGCGCAGCGAGGACCCGCGTGCCACGCATCGACCATCTCACGTCGCGCCACGTCCCGCCGGCCTACAGCGGGCTGCCGGGCCCCGTGCGGATCGCCGCCCGGGGGCTCGCGGCGCTGGCGATCGGGATCGCGGTCGGCGCCACGTTCCCCGGCGCCATGCGCCTGGTCGGCCAGGCGGTCGCGCTCGCGCCGGAACGGCTCGCCTGGTACGGCGTGCGCGTCACGGGGTTCCTTGCCTGGTTCGCGCTGGCCGGGTCGGTCCTCTACGGCCTCCTCCTGTCGACCGGCCTGCTCGACACGATCACGCATCGCGCCATGAACCTCCGCCTCCACCGCGACCTGGCGCTCGTCGCCCTGGGGCTGTCCGCGGCACACGGCCTGCTCCTCCTCGCGGATCGGTCGTTCCCGTTCACGCTGCGCTCCATCGTCGTGCCCTTCGCCTCGCCCTACGCCCCGGTAGCCGTGGGCGCGGGGCAGCTCGCCGCATACCTGGTCGCCGGCATCACCGCCAGCTACTACGTCCGGGGGCGGATCGGCCTGCGCACGTGGCGGCTCATCCACTACCTGACGTTCGCCGCCTTCGTCGGGGTGGCCGTCCACGGGATCGCCTCCGGGTCCGACACGCGGGCGTCCTGGGCAACCTGGTGCTACCTCGCGCCGGCGGCGGGTGCGGTCTTCCTGGCCACCTATCGCCTGGTCGTCGCCCTGGCCGGCAGGCGCCCGGCTTCCGGCTCGACGCGCGTCCTCGTCCCCGGCCGGACTCCCCGGCCATCGTGACCGCCGCGGGACGCGACCGGGGGCCGGCGGCATGACCGGGTCCATCGCGCACGACGCACCGTCCACGGCGCTCCGCGTGCTGGCCGGGCCGCCGCCCGGGGCCGGCCCGGAACGCCACGTCGACCACCTGGCCCGGCTCGGCGCGCTGCCGCCCGCGCGGGACCTGCGTGACGTCATCCCCGTGCTCGAGGCGAGCGGGCTGCTCGGACGCGGGGGCGCCGCGTTCCCGGTCGGCCGAAAGTGGCGTGCCGTCGCCGAGCGGTCCGCGGGGGACGCGGTGGTGGTGGTGAACGGCGCCGAGGGCGAGCCGCGCAGCGCCAAGGACCGGGCGCTCATGGAGCACCGGCCGCACCTCGTGCTCGACGGCGCGCTCGCCGCGGCCTCCGCGGTGGGGGCACGCGAGATCGTCCTGTACGTCGGCAGCGAGCACGTCGCCGCCCAGCGCGCGCTTGCGCAGGCGGTCGGCGAACGCGAGCGCGAGATCGGCGTCCACGTGCGCCTGGTCACGCCGCCCGTCAGCTACGTGGCCGGCGAGGCGACTGCGGCGATCCACTGCATCGATCGCGGAGACGCCCGCCCGACTTTCCCCGACGTGCGGCCGCACGAGCGTGGCGTGGGTGGGCGACCGACCCTGGTCCAGAACGCGGAGAGCCTGGCCCACGCGGCCCTCATCGCGCGCTTCGGTGACGCGTGGTACCGGACCGCGGGGCGGGGCCCCACGCGCGGGACCGCGCTGGTGACCGTGACGGGGCTCGGCGGCCGCATGGCCGTCCGCGAGATCGAGTACGGCACCACCGTCGCCGAGGTGGCCGGGCTCGTCGGCGCGGCGCTGGCCGGGACGAGCGTCCGCGGGGCGCGCTCGCGCGGCGCGAACCCCGGAGGAAGCATGCGTGCGCGTGCCGGCCTGGCGCCCGGTCTCGGCGCAGTACCCCGCGCGGGCGAGGACCGGGGCCCGGGTGCCGTCCTCCTGGGCGGCTACTTCGGCGGCTGGGCCGCCCTCGACGACGTCCGGGACGCCCCGCTCGACCCGGCCGTGCTCCGCGAACACGACCTCGCCTTCGGCTGCGGCGTCCTGTCGTTCGCCGGCGCCGGAACGTGCGGCGTGCGGGCAACCGCCGAGATCATGGGCTACATGGCCGCGGAGAGCGCGGCCCAGTGCGGGCCATGCGTGTTCGGGCTGGCGGCGATCGCCGAGGCGCTGCGGCGGCTTGCGCAGGGCACTGCCGGGGACGGCGAGCTCGACCGGATCGAGCACTGGGCCGGCCTGGTCGAGGGCCGCGGCGCCTGCCACCACCCGGACGGAGCGATCGGCCTGCTGCGCACCGCGCTGCCGGTCTTCGAGGCGGAGTTCGCCCGGCACCAGGCCCGCCAGGGCTGCTCGGCCCTGCCGGTGAAGGCGGCCTGACGATGGCGGAGCGACTGCGACTCGACCCGATCCGCTGCGACGGGTACGGGATGTGCGCCGAGGTGCTCCCCGAGCTCGTCACGCTCGACGACTGGGGCTACCCGATCATCGTCGACGGTCCGATCCCGCGCCACCTGCTCGCCCACGCCCGGCGCGCGGTCGAGGTGTGCCCGGTCCTGGCGCTCCGGCTCCAGCGGGTGGAGGCCGGCGGTCAGGGTGCGTCGGGCGCCGGCAGCGGCCAGGTCACGACCGGCGGTTCCTGAGCGGCCTCCCGCGGTCACGCCCTACCGACGCCGCGCCTTCGCCCGGTGCCATCCAGCACCGGGCGGAACCCACGGGCGGCGCATGGCGTCCTCCCGCTGCACGGGGCCGCGCACGTGCGGACCCGGGCCGCATCCGGAACGGGAGATGTCGTGATGAGTGCTGCTCAACGGTTCCTGGGTCTCGGGATCACGATCGGCCTCGTGGGGGGGCTGCTGGTCGGGCTGACCCTCGTCCGGCCGGGGGCCGCGCGGGCCACCACACCCTCCCCCGCACCGGTGGCGGGCCAGGGTGTGCTCGGCGATCCGGTCGGCGACACCGTCGTCAGCGGCACCTCGGTCGCCGGCGGTGCCGCCACCGGAACCGTCACCAGTGGCGTCGGCGTCGCGCAGTCCGGCGCCCCTCAGACCGGTGTCGCGCAGTCCGGCACCGCCATCGCCTACCCGTACCCGGTCTACGCCGGGAACCCCGGGCTCGCGCCCGACAACACCATCGTCGTCACCGGCGTGGGCCAGGCGCAGATGCGCGCCGACGGCTCCGACCGGGCGAGCGCGGAGCGGATCGCGATCGCGGCCGCCATGGCCGATGCGAGGACCCAGGCGGACGCCATCGCCGCCGCCGGCGGGCTCTCGATCGGCGGGGTGCTCTCGGTGAGCGCCGCGGTGTCGCCCGCGTACGGGCCGATGCCCATGGCCGCCGATGGGTCCGGCGCGGTGTGTCCGGCACGGGCTCCCACGGCCACCGGCGCCCCCGGACCGGCGACGGTCCCGGAGCCGGCCTGCCCGCCCATCGAGTACCAGCCCAGCCTCACCGCATCGGTGACGGTCGCGTACCGCGTCGGCTGACCGAGGCCGCCCGGTGCGACAATGGCCCGACCCGCGTGCGCGACGCGGGATCCGTCAGCCCGAGCGAGGTGGCGAGCATGATGTACTGGTGGTTCGGCCCCGGGCACGTCGGCTGGATCGGGCTCATCGTCGGCGGGCTGATCTGGATCCTCGTGGTCGCGCTGTTCGTCGCCCTGATCGTGCGGCTCGTGCGCGGACCGCGCCGGGGCTACTGGATGCCCGGGCCGCCACCCGGATGGGGGCAGCCGATCCAGCCAGACGATCCCGAGCAGGTCCTGCGCACCCGCTTCGCTCGCGGCGAGATCGGGCCCGAGGAGTTCCAGCAGCGCCTCGACGTGCTGCGCCGCACCCGGCCGCCCCAGGGCTGACGGGCGCGACGGCCCTGGGCGGCGCCTCCCCAGAGCAGACGAGCGCCACCCGCGCTCACCGGCGCCGGTCATCCCACGGTCGCCCGGCTCAGCGGCCCGTCGGCTGCTGCGCCTCCGTCGCCTGGCGCACCGCCCGGCCCACGAGATCGAGCAGCGGCGCCAGCTGACCGATGAGCTGGGCGTTCTCACCGTAGATCGCGAGGCTGGTGCCCTGGAGCACCTTCGCCGCGGATTCGACGATCTCGCGGTCGCGTCAGGGCGCGGTCGTGCCGGTCGTCGGGGGAGCTGCGGGACTGCTCGTGGGAGGCACAGTCGGCGGTGCCGGGGTGGGCGACGGCCGCGGCGTGGGGGCCGGCGAGGGCGACGGGGTGGGCGCCGGAGTGGGCGATCGCGTCGGGCTGGGGCGAGGCGTGCGGGTCGGCCTTGGCGTGGGTGTCGGCGTGGGTGGCGTCGACGGTCCCGTGGCTGCAGAGGGAAGTGCCGAGGCCGCGCCGGGTGCCGTGCTGGCGCCGAGCACGCCGATGGCCCCGGGCGATCCGGCGACTCCCGGTGTGGCCGCCGCCGACGCACCGGCCGAGGCTCCCGCCGATGCGCCCACGGTGCCCGCAGGCCCGGCCGGCGCGCCGGAGCCGCTCAGGTCGGGCAGCGACACCAGCGCGAACCCCACGAGCACCACGATGAAGACGATGAGCATGATCGACGTGCCCCGTGCGGGCTCGTCGAAGAGGCTGGTCCCCGACGACGCGCGCGGGCTCCGGCCTGCCATCATCGCCGGCCCCCGCGGAGCCAGCCGAGGCAGGCACTGGCTGCTGTGTTCGAAGTCTTCACCGGCGCCATCATGCCATGGTCCACGATCGCCCAGCTCAAGCTGCCACTTGGCGCGCCATCGCCGGGAACTACCGGTGGAACCGGTTCTCTCCGAGCGCCCTGCCCCCGGGTACTCCCGGGGCCTTGCCCGCAGCCACTGGTACGGTATGCTCGCGACCGGATGACGGTCGCGGAGCCCTGCCACGGCCGGGCCGGCGTCCCGTCGCAGACTCCGGGGGATCACACCGACCATGTCGCTGCTCCAGCGGGAAGCCAAGGCCAAGGAACACGCGGAGACGCCGCCCACCGAGCCCGTGGTGGCGGTCACCCCGGTGCCGGCTGCCAGTCCCGCCAGCCAGGCCGCGGCCGCCGGCCGCGTCGAGCTCCTGCGCGACCTGCGGGTCGTGCTGCAGGAGGAGGTGATCCGCTCCTTCGACGAGCTGCTCGGCGCCGCCAACGACGCGGAGGTGCGGGCCAGCGTGGCCGAGCTCGTGGATCGCGTGATCAGCCAGCACCAGTTCGCGGTGACGCGCGAGGAACGGCTGCGCCTGGTGGCCGAGACGGTCCACGAGATCACCGGCCTCGGCCCGCTCGAGCCGCTGCTGGCGGACGAGACGATCACCGAGGTGATGGTCAACGGCCCCAAGCAGATCTACATCGAGCGCCGCGGCAAGATCCTGCGCGTGGACGCCTCGTTCATGAGCGACGACCACGTCATGCGGATCATCGACCGGATCACCGCCCCGCTGGGCCGGCGCGTGGACGAGACGAGCCCCCGGGTGGACGCCCGCCTGCCCGACGGGTCGCGGGTCAACGTGATCATCAAGCCGCTCTCGCTGGTCGGCCCGGTGATCACCATCCGCAAGTTCGCGGCCAAGCCGTTCACGGTGGAGGACCTGGTCGGCTTCGGCACCGCCACCGCCGAGATGTTCGACTTCCTGAAGGCGTGCGTGGAGGCCCGCCTCAACATCTTCGTCTCGGGCGGCACCGGCTCCGGCAAGACCACCTTCCTCAACGTCCTCTCCTCGTTCGTCCCCAACGACGAGCGGATCATCACGGTGGAGGACGCGGCCGAGCTGCAGCTGCGCCAGGACCACGTGGTCACCCTCGAGGCACGTCCCGCGAACCTGGAGGGCGAGGGCGAGATCACCATCCGGGACCTGATGCGCAACGCGCTCCACATGCGCCCGGACCGGATCATCGTCGGCGAGTGCCGCTCGGGCGAGGCGCTCGACATGCTGCAGGCCATGAACTCGGGCCAGGAGGGCTCGCTCTCCACGGGCCATGCCAACAGCCCGCCCGACATGCTCCGCCGCCTCGAGACCATGGTGCTCATGACCGGCTATGAGCTGCCGCTGCGGGCGATCCGCGAGCAGATCGCCTCCGCCGTCGACGTGATCGTGCACACCGCCCGCCTGAAGGACGGCTCGCGCAAGGTGGTCGCCATCACCGAGGTCTACGGGATCGAGGACGACCAGATCCTCACGCAGGACATCTTCACCTTCGAGCAGACCGGCGTCGAGGAGGGGAAGATCCAGGGGCACCTCGCGCCGACCGGGATCCGCCCCACGTTCATGCGGCGCTTCGCCTCGATGGGAGTCGAGCTGCCGCCGGACCAATACGGCATCCCGCCCGAGGACCCGGCGAAGCCCGGGCCGCGTGGCAAGGGGCGCTGGGGCGCCAGCGACAGCACCGCGCCTGTCGACCCGGCTCGAACCACGCTGGGGACCGGCCGCGTGGTCACCGCCGGCGGCATGGTCTACGTCTCCTCGGTGGGTCCGGTCGACCCGGAGACCGGGCAGGTGGTCCCCGGCTCGATCAAGGAGCAGACGCGCCAGTGCCTGGCGAACCTCAAGACCAGGCTCGAGGAGGCTGGCAGCTCACTCGAGAAGGTGGTCTGGACCAACTGGTCGCTGCGCGAGCCCACCGAGTTCGACGCGTTCAACGAGGAGTGGGCGCGCTGGTTCCCGGCCGACGCGCCGCTGGGGCAGGGCACGCTGATGCCGCCGCTGCAGCGCCGGGCCGGGTTCCTGGTGTCGATCGGGGTGATCGCGCAGGCGTAGGCGTCGCGCGCGAAGCGGACCGCCGAGCGCGCCGCGCCGCCGCCCGGTCCGTGCGGATGGGTCGTTGCGTCGCGAACGAGCCCTTCTCGGCACCTGCGCTATGCTCGCGGCAAGATTGCCGAGGTACCGCACTTCCCCGTGACGTCATCGATCGCCCCATGTGCCGAGGGCGCCGCCGCACCGGCAGGCGCCCTCGATCCGCTCGCCGCATCCTCGCCGGCCGGGCCCACGCCTGATCCCGGGCGTGCCGCCGCGGCCCGGCTGGCCGCCGACGCGTTCGAACGTCGCCGGCTGGTCGCCCGCCGGGTCCCGTTCGACGCCATCCCGCGGGGGGCCTGGGATCGCCTGCTCGCCGTGACTGCGTGCGCCACGCCGTTCAACCGCTGGCAGTTCCACCGGGCCTGGTGGGACGGCTACGGCGAGGCCGCGCACGAGGACTACATGGTCTGCCTGGAGGCCGGGGCGGCCTTCGCCCGCATGGCGCCCGACTCGGAGCGGCCAACCGCGGCGCTCCTCGACCCCGGCGCGATCGTCGCCATCGCCCCGCTCATGCACCGCCACGAGGTCGAACCCGACGACGCGATCCTCCACACCGCGATCCGCCACGCGCCCACCACCGCCCAGACCGCGCTGCCGGGCCGGGCCAAGGCCATCTTCTTCGCGGCCAGCTACCACGCCGACTACGCCACGCTGCTGTGCGATCCCGCGGACCTGCCCGACGTGGCGGCGGCCGTGGTGGCCACGCTGGCCGCCGGCCCCGATCTCTCGCACGGCTCCGACGACTGGGACGTGGTGGACCTGCGCCGCCTGCGCGCCGACGACCCCGCCCTGCCCGCGCTCGAGGCGGCCTTCTGTGTCGCGGCTGCCCGCCACGGCTGGGAGGTGAGCCGCGAGCTCGAGGAGGTCTGTCCAGTCCTCGAGGTGGATCACTGGGACTGGGAGACCTACCTGCAGACGCTCTCGACCAAGGACCGCCACGAGCTGCGGCGCAAGCTGCGCCGGGCCGAGGCGGCGGGCGAGGTCGAGTTCGAGGAGATCCACGACCCGGCGAGCGGGGTGGACGAGTTCGTGGCGATGCACCAGGCGCGCTGGGGCGACGACGGGCTCTTCCCGGACACCGAGGGCGGCGCGCGGAGCCGCCGCTTCTTCCGCCGGCTGGCCGAGCTCGAGGGCCCCGGCGGCACGCTGCGGATCGGCCGGCTGCGGGTCGGCGGGAAGCCCGTCTTCATGTGCGCGGGGTTCCACGACGGGAACGCCGTCTACTACTACAACGCGGGCAGTGACCCGGAGGCGCGGGCGCTCTCGCCGGGGGTCATCGGCGTGGCCTGGTACCTGCAGCACGGCCTGGCCGAGGGCACCCGGGTCTTCGACTTCCTTCGGGGCAACGAGGGCTACAAGTACACGTGGGGCGCGGTCGACCGGTCGATCCACCGCCTGATCGTGACCCGCGGCGCGCCAATCCATCCACCGGCCGAGGGACGAACGGACACACGATGACCGTTCCCGTCGCCGGCGATCCCTGCCTGGAGACCCCCGAGCGCCCGCCGCTGCCCGGCGGCCGGCACGTCCGCGTGGTCGAGCTGCTCGCCACCGGCACCAACGGCGGCGCCCAGGAGCACGTCTACACGCTCCTCGCGCGTCTCGACCGGACGCGCTACGAGCCCCTCGTCCTGTCGCTCAGCGACGGCTCGACCGTGCACCGGCTGCGCGCGGCGGGATTCCGTGTGGTGGTCCTCGACGAGCCCGATGACGCTCGCGCGGTCCGCCTGGTGGCCGAGGAGCTCGCGGCCTACGATGCCGACGTGGTGCACAACCACATGTACCGCGCCGAGGTGATCGGGACGCGCGCGGCCCTGGCGCTCGGCGAGGCCGGCCTGCCCCGGCCCTACGTGGTGGGCACCGTGCACTCCAGCCGCGTGCGCAGCCTGGAGGACCGCGAGATCCTGCGGCACCTGACCCCGCAGATGGACCGCCTCATCGCGGTGAGCCGCGCGATCCAGGCCAAGCTCGAGCACGAGCACCGCGAGGGCGCGCCGGTCACCCTGATCTACAACGGCGTGGACCTCGAGCGATACGCGCACCAGGAGCCCTGCTGCACACTCCCCGACGAGTACGGGTTCGCCCCCGGCACGCCCATCGTGGGGACGGTGGCGCGGCTGGAACCGGAGAAGGGCCACCCGACACTCCTCGAGGCGTGGCGGATCGTGGTCGACCGGGTCCCGGAGGCTCGCCTGCTGATCGTTGGCGAGGGGAGCCGGCGGGCGGACCTCGAGGCGCAGGCCCGCACCCTGGGGCTGCTCGGGGAGGAGTGCACGGACCGGGCCTGCGTCGGCACCCGGCACGCACGACCGGGGGCGAAGGTGGTCTTCACCGGGCGCCGCGAGGACGTGCCCGCGGTGGTGGCCGCGCTGGACGTGGCGGTGCTCCCCTCCTATCGCGAGGCCCAGGGCATCACGATCCTCGAGGCGATGGCACTGGGCCGGCCCGTGGTGGCCTCGAACGTGGGCGGCATCCCCGAGATGGTCGAGGACGGACGCACCGGGCTCCTCGTTCCGCCCCACGATCCGGTCGCCCTGGCCGACGCCATCGTGCGCCTGCTCACCGACCATCCCTTCGCGGACATCCTGGCGCGGGCCGGCCACGACCTGGTCCATGAGCGTTTCTGCGTGGAGCGCATGGTGGCCGGCATCGAGACGATCTACGACGAGGCCGCGCAGGTCATGGTGGCACGCCGGGCCGCTGCCCTGCGGGAGGCGTCCTAGGCGCGGCCGCGGACCTGGCGGCGCTGGACGGTCGGACGGCAGAGGCGCTGGCCGGGTACCGGGATGCCCTGCGGCGCTGGCGCGACCTGGGCCTGCTCTGGGATGAGGCGCTGGCCGGGATCGACATGGCCATGCTGCTGGACCCTGCCGATCCCGACGTCGCAGAGGCCATCACGTCGTCGCGCGCCGTCCTGGAGCGGCTCGGCGCCCGTCCCTTCCTGGCACGCCTCGACCAGGTCCTCGTGGCTCGCGGTCGGCCTGGCAGCAACCCGCCGGGTCATGCCGGCATCGGCGGATCGGCCAATCGTTCCGAGGCGGCGGCCGAGGGTGCGTCGCCCGCCTGATCTCCGCGCCTACACGCCGGCGGCCGTCAGGATCAGGTCGGTCCCCACGCCGGCGATGAGCCCCAGCAGGATCGCGGTCGAGGCGGTCATGGGCAGGGCGAAGCGCCGCACCACGGCCATCATCTCGTTGAACACGAAGACGAGTGCGCCCGCCGCGAGGCCGAGGAAGGCGATGGAGACGAGCGGCGACGCGAACGTGTAGCCGACCACGCCGCCGAGGAAGGTGGGCCCGCCGCCGACCAGGCCAAGGGCGCCCAGGAAGGCCCAGCTCGGGCGCTCGCCGGACGCCAGCGGTGCCGCGATGCCGAAACCTTCGGTGGCGTTGTGCAGCGCGAAACCGATGACCAGGATGAGTGCCAGCGAGGTGGCGCCGGTGGACGACGACTGTCCGATGGCCAGACCCTCGCTGAAGTTGTGCAGCCCCAGGCCGAGCGCGGTGCCCATCGCCAGCTGCTGTGGGAGTGCCGGTCCGTGGGCCCGGGAGCGCAACCGTGTCGTGGCGTAGGTCACCGAGAGCAGGCCGACGGCCACGCTGCCCGCGAACACGCTCGCGTCCGCCAGGAACGGGCCGACGGCGCCGCCGTGCCGCGCGGCATCGAGCGCGGCCTGCACCGGATCCATCGCGGCGCTCAGCACGTCGAAGATCAGGAAGAGGATGACGCCCCCGGCTCCGGCGGTGAGCATGGCCTGCCAGCTGGTCGAGAGGTTCCGCAGGCGGCCGACCGGCAGCCCCAGGTAGATGGTCAGTCCCGCGAACGCGGCGAGCAGCACGGTCTCCGGGAACGGCATCTCCAGCTCCACCCTCCTGGGCTAATCCCGAGTTATCAGGTCGGGATTGTACCGTGCCATGCGCGGGCGCGGGCTCCGGCGCATGCGGCGGTGGCGCCGGACGCCTGTCCACCCCGCGCCGTTCGGCGTACGCTCGGACGAACGGTCGGGCTGCGACGCAGACGGGAGGGGGAGATGGCGATCGACATCACGGTCGCGCTGGTCAACCGTCCGGGCACGCTCCTGCGCGCCTGCGAGGCGTTGGGGCGGGCCGGCGTCAACATCGACGGGGCGTGTGGCTACGTGAGCGACCACCTGGGCGTGTTCCACGTGCTGGTCGAGGACGCCGAACGGGCCCGCCGCACGCTGCTCAACGCCGATCTCGAGATCCGCGAGGAACGGTCCGTGCTGGTGACGCCGGTCGAGAACCGACCGGGCGCCGCGGCGGCCGTCCTGCGGCGCGTGGCCGAGGCCGGGGTCAACATCGATCTGCTCTACGCGACCGCCGACGGGCGGCTCGTCCTGGGCGGCGATGACCTGACCGCCCTGCGTCGAGCGCTGGGCTGACCCGAGCCCGAGCCCGAGCGCGAGCCCGAGTCAGCTCGCCCGATCCGGGCGCGGCCCCACGCGCGGCGCGAACGCGGGCCGGAGGCCGGCCTGCACGTTGGCGCGATCCCGGGCCGTCTTTCAGGACCAGTTCAGCGTCGAACCACATCATGACGCTCGTCTCCTCCCTCCTCCCTCCTCCTCGGAACCGGAGACGACAGGCAGAGCCCCGGCACCTCCCCCGCCGGGGCTCTTCGCTGTCCGGCATCTCGCCGGGTGGCATCTCGCCGTCCGGCGCCCGCGGGCTCGCCTTCCGGCGTCTCGCTGCCGGCGCCTGCGCGGGCCCGCCGGCGTGCCGACGGCCCCGGTCGGGCTCCCGTCGGGGCCTACAGGGGAACGGCCACCCAGCAGCGCTCGGCATGCCCGGCGATGCCGCCCTCCGCGGCGACCCGGCCGTGGTAGGCAGCCAGCGCGTCGAGCATCCCCCGCTCGCTCTCGAAGAGGCGGGCCACCTGGCTCTCGTACTGGGCGATCCCCGCCGCCTTGCGGTCGAGCTGTTCGCCGATGTCGGTGTAACGCGCCTCGAGCGCGAAGCCGGACGGCAGTGCCAGCCCCCCGCCGGGCAGCTCGGCCGGGGCGTGGAAGTCGTGCCGCCAGGCATAGGGGAAGTCCTCGTAGAACGAGACCCGTCCCTCGAAGCCCCGAGCCCGCGCCGCCCTGCCGGGGAATCCCGGAGCCGGCGCCGCCCGGCCGGGGGATCCCGGAGCCGGTGCCGCCGGGCCACGAGCCGCGTCGAGCAGTGCGAGCGCCACCTCCCGGCAGAGCTGGTGATCCACGTGGCTGCCCACGCCGAGCGGGGCGTAGACCATCTGCGGGTCCAGCCGCAGGACCCGGCCCAGGACTGCCTCGTACGGCGGCGGGTCATCGTCGCGCACCGCGCCCAGCAGCTCGGCGTCGCCCTCGTAGCCTCGGTAGACGGCGTCGGGAAGGTCGAGCCGGACCACGGAGCAGCCGGTCATGTCGGCGTACCGTTCGTCCTCGCTGCTCCGGACCCGCGCAATGTCGGCGGCGGAGAGGTCGAGGGGCGCGTCGCCCTGCCGTGAGCCGGCGGTGGCCGGGACGGGCGCCCCGTTCCCGAACCCGAGGGCCGCCCGCTGGTACTCGGACAGGCCTGCCGCGCCGTCGGCCCGCGCGCCGCCCGAGAAGACGGTGACGATGGCCACGCGCTGGCCGCGCTCCCGCAGGCGGGCCACCAGGCCCCCGCACGAGAGGGCCACGTCGTCCGGATGGGGCGCGATGAAGACGTGCGTCATGTCGGCGGAGGATATCGCGCCGGAGGCTCCCGGCACGGCCGGCCGACGCGGGTCACCGCGATGGCGCAGCGTCGGTGCCAACCGGCGGCGCCCCGTCGGGCTGAGCCGCCTATCCGGGGAACCCGTGCCGGCCCACGAGGGGCACGAAGACGCAGGGATCGTAGGTGCGCTGCTCGATCCGCCGGCCGCTGCGCGTCACCACCGTCAGCGCCTGGTATTCCCGGGGCCCGATGGGGATCACCAGCCGCCCGTTCTCGGCCAGCTGCGCGACCAGGGGATCGGGGATCTCCGGGGCCGCCGCACCCACCACGATCCCGTCGTAGGGGGCGCCGTCGGGCCATCCCTCGGTGCCATCGCCGACCACGCACCGGACCCGGTCACCGAACCCGAGCGATCCGAGCCGTTCCTCGGCCAGCTCGGAGAGCCCGGCGTCGCGCTCGATCGAGGTCACGTCCGCGCCGAGGTCGGCCAGGACCGCGGCCTGGTACCCGGAGCCCGTCCCCACGTCGAGCGTGCGCGGGCGCCGTGAGGGGTCGGCACGGCGCAGCGCCGGGAGCTCGAGCAGCTCCGTCATGCGGGCCACGATGTACGGCTGGGAGATGGTCTGGCCGTGGCCGATGCCGAGCGCGCAGTCGTCGTAGGCATAGCGCACGAGCTCGGGCGGGACGAACCGTTCTCGCGGGACGCGGGCCATGGCGTCGAGGACGTCGGGGTCGCGCGGACCCGTGGCGCGAAGGTCGCGAACCATGGCCAGGCGGCGCGCCAGGAACGGATCCTCGTCCGTGGCGGGTGCACGGTCCGGGTCGGACCTCTCCGGACCTGCGGCCTCCTGGCCTGGGCCGTCCGCGCCGGGGCTGTCCGGGTCGGGCCCGCCCGGTGCGCCCGGTGCGTTGCCGTTGCCGCGATGCAGCCCGGCGGGAGTCATAGGACCGCGGCGGCCGCCCGCGCCACCGACCACGACCACCCGGCGACCGGTTCGCGCCTCGCGCAGACCGCGAGGATCGTCCCGGTCACCATGGGGATCAACTCGCCGACGGGCTCGCCGGTGGCGCGGACGCGGCGGGCGCGCTCGAGGGTGCCGACGACGGAGCGGGACTGGCGGCCTGGCTCGGTGCCGCGCTCGAGGCGGCCGCACCGCTGGCGGCGGGCGCAGCACTGGCGGGTGCACCGCTCGCTGCCGCGCCGCTGGCGGCGGGGGACGCGGAAACGGTCACGCTGGCGGCCGGGGTCGGCACCGGTGATGGCGTTGCCTTGGGGGTCAGCACGCCGCCCTTCCCCAGGAGCAGGGCATACGCGAAGAGGAGCACGAAGAGCCCGACCACGATCCCGACCCAGATCCGGGACACGGGATCGTCGATGAACGGGATCTCGCCCGTCCCCGGCGCGAGCACTGGGCCGGGGGCTCCGGCGGCCTCCCCGGCGCGCCCCTTCGCGCCGTTCGCACGCTTCGGTCCGCCGCCCTTGGGTGCGGCTCCCTTCGCCCCTGTGCCCCTGGACTCGGCCTGGCCCTTCGGCCCGGCGGCCCGGCCCGGGACGCCTTCGGCCGTCTCGGCCTGCTCGGGCGTCGCCTCCGTCTCTTCGGGAGTGAGCGGTTCCTCGGCGGACGTCTCCTCGGGCGGCAACCCCTCCGGCGCCTCGGGCTGCTCGGGGTTCGGTCGTGGCTCGGTCATGCCGGTGTCGTGCTCCTCGTGGTCGCGCTCGGGAGATGGGCCGGCTCGTCCGATGACGGCGCGGCGACGGATCGCGGGCAGGTGGCGCAGTTCGTACCGCGGGGATTATCGCCGAGCAGGCGTGCAGCGCGCACGTCACGCGTCGCGCACGGCCGGCAGCAGGATCCCCAGCCCACCGGCCACGGCGGTGAGCAGGCCGAATGCCAGGAAGACGCCGGAGGCACCCACATACTGCGCCAGGATCCCGCTCAGCGCGATCGCCAGGGTCATCGGCCCCAGCACCATGCTGGACCGGATCCCCACCACGCGGCCCATCATGTCCTGCGGGGTCCGCTCGGCGAACAGCGTCTGGGTCGGGATGATGAAGACCATGTTGGCGATCCCGGCCAGCAGCGTCAGGGTCAGCGCCGCGATCTCGTGGCCGGTGACGCCGAGGAGCGCGGTCGACAGACCGAGGAGCACGTACCCCCCGATGACCAGGGGGCCCTTGCGCAAGCGCGCTCCCACCGCGCCGACGGCGAAGCCGCCCGCCAGGTTGCCGATCCCGAGCGCGAGGTCGAGCGCCGCGTAGCTCTGCGGGTAGGGGATCGGGGACCCCTGGAGCACGTCCCGCGCATAGACCACGGGCAGCGCAACGAGCGCCCCGACGGCCAGCTGCGCGAGCCCGCTGATCACGGTGTTCTGGAAGAGGGCCGGCTCCGAACGGAGGAACTGCCAGCCGGCACGCAGCTCCGCCAGGTAGCGCCGCACGGTGCCGGCCACGACCGGCACGACCGACCGCACCACCGGGGGGATCGAGATGGAGAGGACCAGCCCCGCGCTCACCAGGTAGGACGCCGCATCGAACCAGAAGGCGAGCGCGAGGGCGCTCCCGACGAAGGCCACGAAGAGGCCGGCGATCGGGTAGCCGACGACGTCGGCGATCGTCTCGGCGGTCCACATGGCGCCGTTGGCCGGGGTGAGGTCCTCGGTGGCGACGATCCGCGGGATGACCGCGGTCCGCGCCGGGCGGAAGAAGATGCTGACCGTGGTGACGGCGAACACGACGGGATAGGCGAGGAGGACGTTGGTCTCCGCGGCGACGGGCACCAGCAGGACGAGCCCGGCCCGCAGCACGTCGCTGACCACCATCACGTGCTTCTGGTTCCAGCGATCGACGAACGTCCCGGCGAAGGGCCCGAAGACCAGGTTCGGCAGGGTCGCCGCGAGGAAGGTCAGGCCGACGTCGAGGGCGGAGCCGGTGATCGAGAGGACCAGGACGCCGAGCGCAACCTGGTTGAGCCGGTCCCCGAGGAGGCTGATGGTCTGCCCGATCCACAGCGTCGAGAACCGGGCATCGAGCGCCAGCCGGACGTATGGGTGCCGGGCCAGGCGAGCGCGGACCCCGGGGCGGGGGAGCGGCAGGGCCACCGGGATCGAGCCGGCCCCGGGCAGGGCGCCCTGCAGTCCCCCGACGGCGGCGAGCGGGCTCGGCGCGAGCGCGGATTCCCCTGTGGATCGGCCGGGGACGAGGTCCATGCCCGCGCCTGCACCGCCCAGGAGCACCGGTCGCCGGAGCGCGGCCGTCTCCCCGATCCCGGCGCGCGGCGCGATCTCGGGACTGCGCCTCGGGCGGCTGCGGGCAGGAGCGGATGGGACCAGGAACGGCGAGGGCGCCTGTTCGGGGGCCGGTCGCTGCCACGCTCGGGCGCCCGCGGGCTCTCCGGCCCCGATCAGCGCCGCATCGGCCAGCCCGGCCGCCGTCGCCGCGCCCTCCGCCTCCTCTGGCTCCCGCGCGACGCTGGCGCCGGGTGCCCTGACCAGGGTGGCGAAGACATACCAGCCGAGCCCGGCCGCCACGAACGCATCGCCGATGCTGGCCACGTTCGTGAGCACCGGCAGTGGCACCGGGATCAGGTCACCGAAGGGGCCGCCGTGCAGCAGGAACGAAAGCCCGAGGTCCTCCGGCATCAACCGGTGGAACGCGACCGTGAGGTCGCCCTGCGTCATGCCCACGAGCTGGAGCGCCGGGGGCCAGACCGGCATCCACCCGCCGTTGAGCACGATCGCCAGCCCGTTCGTTGCCACGCCGGCGGCGGCCACGACGAGGCCCGGCTGCCCGCGGTTCGCCCAGAGGACCACGGCGATCGTCCCGAAGGCGAGCGCGTAGAGCGGGAGCCGCAGGTCGCCGGCCGGCGCGAACCCGTAGCGGATCGCCGCCTCCGTGCCGTAGCGAACCACCACCGCGACGAAGAGCACGGCCCCCCAGCGGAAGCGGATCCGGGTGAGGTTCTCGAGACGGCCGCCCGCCAGGAGCCCGAGGACGAGCGCGACGACGACCGTGGCGAGCATCGGTCAGGCGGTCACGCGGCGATGCCTGCCCGCACGCGGTCGCCCGGGGCGAGTGGCGCGGGCGCCCTCAGCGCGCATCGGCGGCCGGCTGCTCTCCTGCCTGGGGGCCGCCGCGCGCGCGACCGGCGAGCCGGGCCACGAGGGAAACCGGCGTGCCGCGCAGGGCGGGCTTGCCCGGGTCGGGCACGCCGGCCACCCACTCGGTCCGCGCGAAGGCGTCCAGGACCACGGGGTCGAACTGGATCCCGGCGTACTTCCGGAGCTCCGCCAGCGCCTGCTCCCGGGACAGCGGCCGCATCCGGTAGGGCCGCTTGGCGGTCATCGCCTCGAACGCGTCGGCCACGTGCAGGATCCGAGCGAGCCTGGGGATCCCCTCCCCGACGAGATGGTCCGGGTAGCCGGAGCCGTTGTACCACTCGTGGTGATGTCGGATGATCGGCAGCTCCGGGGCCAGGCGCGCGACCGGCTTGATGATCTCCTCGCCGAGCACCGGGTGCGCGTTCATGATGATGCGCTCCTCCCGGGTCAGCTTGTCCTGCTTCAGCAGCACGTCGTCACGGACGCCGATCTTGCCGATGTCGTGCAGGAGGCCGCCCCACTCGAGTGCCTCCATCTCGGCCGCGTTGCAGCGCATCACCCGGCCGATGTCGACCGCGATCCGCTGGACGTTCTCAGAGTGCTTGGCGGTGAAGGGGTCGCGCGCATCCACGGCGGACGCGAGCGCGCGCACGGTCTGGGTGAACATGTCCCGGATCTGGACGGTGGCCTGGTAGGCGGCCCGGTTGGCGTACAGGGGCAGCGCGAAGAGGGGCACCGCCCACCACGCAACCGACCACACCACCGCGATCAGCCACGCGAGCGGCGTCATTCCGAGGAGGTTCCCGCTGATGAGGCGGTAGTCGCCGGAGATCACTGAGGAAACAGTCACGCCATCCCGAACGACCGAAACGGCCGTGACCAGTACAGCATTCCCCACGAAGAGCACGATCCCGGCGAACCCTACGCCGATCAGGGAGGCAAAGCCCGGCTTGAAGCTTGGCCCTGCCACGACATCGAAGACAACTGCGGCCAAGACCGCCGGGATCACGCTCTCGGCATGGTTGTACAGGGTGCCGTACCAGGGAACGTCGCCCCTAAGTTCGCGCAGCTCCGTCATGCCCAACGCTGCGACCAAGGCGCCGGCTGCCGGACCGCCGATGGCGCACGCGGCCAGCACGGGGGCGATGGCGACGCTCACGACCGCGCCTCGGGGCATCTTCACCGGAAAGGCCTGTGCCACCAAGGTCAGACCCGTCCAGTAAGCCACGCCCAGCCAGCCGCCCGCGCCCGGCGACGGCTTCCAGTAGGTGACCGCGCCGAACAGAACAATGATGG
>JAJYDP010000588.1 GCA_021777365.1 Chloroflexota bacterium
CGCGGCCATCCGGTCGGCGCCGATCGCGTCCCATGTCTCGAAGGGGCCGCGTTCCCAGCCGAGCCCCCAGCGCATGGCCCGGTCCACGTCCGCCACGGAGCCCGCGATGCCCGGCGCGACGGTCGCCGCGTACCAGAGCGCGCGGACCAGGCCGCGCCGCACGAACGCCGCGGGGGCGTCCGACTCCGGCGCGGCGAACAGCGCGGCCAGCCGCCGGGCGGGCTCGTCGACCTGCCGGGCCATCTCGACCGCGGCGCTCCGCGGTCGCCGGCGTGGCCGGTACTCCAGCGTCTGCAGGTCGAGCGCGAGGATCTCGTCGCCGTCCTTGCGGAAGAACCCCGCGCCGGCCTTCACGCCGAGCATGCCGCGCTCGAGCATCGTCTCGACGGCGGGCGGCAGGCGGAAGAGGTCGCGCTCCGGGTCCTCGGCCGGCACCGCCGCGGCCAGGCTGCGGACCACGGCCGCGAACACGTCGAGCCCGACCAGGTCGATGGTCCGGAACACCGCGGACCTGGGCCGGCCCACCAGCGGGCCCGACAGGTCGTCGACCTCGTCGACCCCGAGCCCCAGCTCCTGCGCCAGCGCGATGGCCGCCAGGGATGCCTGGGTGCCGAGCCGGTTCACGATGAACCCGGGCGCGTCCCGGGCATCCACCACCCCCTTGCCCAGCACGTCCGCCGCGATCGCGCGGGCGCGGGACAGGGTGGCCGGCGAGGTCGAGGGCGCGGGGATCAGCTCGACCAGCCGCGCATACCGCGGCGGGTTGAAGAAGTGCATGCCCAGGAAGCGCGCCGCTACCTCGGCCGGCAGCGCCGCGGCCAGGGTCGTGACCGACAGCGACGACGTGTTGGTGGCGAGGAGCGCGCCGGGCGCCAGCACCGCGGCCGTGCGCGCCAGCAGATCGCGCTTGACGTCGAGACGCTCGACCACGGCCTCGAGGACCCAGTCCGCCCCGGCCACCGTCGACTCCAGCGCGTCGAACCCGGCGGGCGTCACCCCATCGGCGTCCTCGGGCAGGTAGAGCGGCGACGGCGAGAGCTTGCGGGCGCGATCGAGCCCGGCGCGCGCGGTGGGCGCATCCAGGTCGAGCAGGTCGACGGGCACGCCGCGGCCCGCGAGCAGGCAGGCGACCTGGGCGCCCATGGTGCCCGCCCCGAGAACCACGGCGCGGCGGAGTCCCGGGAGCATGGCGCTGGAGGTTGCGGCGGACGGCGCGGCGGCCAGGGTCATGGCAGGGCTCCCTCGTTCGAGGCATGGGCGTGGGTCATGTCAGGTGCGGGCTCTGCCCGCAGCGCGTCGAGGAACAGGGTGGTGAAACGCGCGGCGAAGTCGGTCACGCCGAGCGGGCCGGTGGGCCGATACCACTGGCTGAACCAGTTGCAGGCGGCCAGGATCATGAATCCTGCCGTCCGCTCGTCCTCGCAGCGGAACGACCCCTCGCGCATCCCCTCCCGGATGAAGGCCCGCCACGCGTGCTCGTACGCGTCGCGTTCGGCCACGATGCGAGCGCGGCGGGCGGGGGCGAGGGCCTTGACCTCGACCTGCAGGAGGGTGAGCTCGTCGGGCTCGTCGGCTGCGATGCGCAGGTGGGCGCCCACCGCCCGTCGCAGCCGATCGCCGGCTGTTCCCCGGCCCTCCAGGATCGGCCGGACCTCGTCGTGGAACCGTGCCATGGCCGACTCGACGATCCCGAAGAGGAGATCCTCCTTCGAATCGATGTAGTGGTACAGGCTGCCGCGACGCATGCCCAGGGTCTCGGCCAGGTCCTGCATCGACGTCCCGTCGTAGCCGTGTTCGCGGAACAGGCGCACGGCCGTGCGCCGCAGCTGCTCCTCGCGTGGCCGCCTTGCACGGCGTGCGTACCCGGCGCGCTCCCCCGTCCCGGTGGGCATCCCACCGTCCTCGGGCTCCCCGGGGCCCGACGTCGACCTGGGTTCGCGGGGCGACTTCGGCACCTGGTCCTCGCCGCTGGCGGCCTCCCGGCCACGCTGCCAAACGAACGTTTGGTTGCCGGAGGATACCACCGGCGCATGTCGTGTGGCACGCCCATGCCGGGGCTGAACGGCCCCCGCTTCCAGGGCGCGGCGCGGTTGGCGCCGCTATGGGCGGCCGCGCACATCGCCGGACCGCGGGCAGCAAGCGGCGGGTAAGCGGCAGTTGAGCGCCACCCGGCACACTCCTGCTGCCCGTCTCCTCCCGCCGTGGATCCGCCGGAGGAGGTATCGATGCGACACGAAGGCGCGTTCCGGTGGCGGAGGCTGGTGCTGCTCTGCCTGACCGCCAACCTGGCCGTGGGCATAGCGGCCGGTCCTGTCGCCGCCTACCAGGCCAGCGTCTACGACAACAAGACGGCCTTCACCACGTGCGCGGGACTCAACACCACGATCCCGCAGCAACTGCGCGCGCTGGCGGTCAACGCGTTCGGGTACTTGCTGTACTCGCCGTCGTCCTTCGAGGCCACGACCTTCACGGCGTCGAAGGTGCTGTCACGCGTGGCGAACGACCAGGGGTTCTACGTGCACAGCCACGGGGACCACTACTACACCGGCTGGGGGTTCCGCGAGGACAACGGCAGCTGCAACCAGGGCATCGTCACCGCCAACCAGATCATGTCCCTGCGCACGCTGGTCCCCTCCACCGCCATCAAGGCGGCGAACGTGGTGATCGCCTCGACCTGCCACCTGGGTGAAACCGCGTCGACGTTCCCCGGCGCGTTCGGCATCGAGAAGGCCCGCAGCACCTCGGACGGCACCAACTATCAGGGCCCGCGGTTCTTCCTCGGGTACGTCGGCACCGCGTGGACCAGCGACATGCTCACGTTCGAGACCTGGTTCTGGAAGTACGTCAAGACCGGGCATGGCCTCGGCGAATCCTTCGGGCTCGCCCTGCGAAACGCCCCGATGTCCGGCCTCACCGTGCCCAACTGGTGGGGCACCTACACGTACTCGGGCGTCCCCATCCCATCCACCCCCTGCACCCGCTGCCGCTGAGGAGGTCGTGATGCAATCTGCCGTGAGCACACCTCGGAGCGCGCGCCGGGCGGCGGCAATCTCGGTGGCCGTGCTCCTCCTGGCGGTCCTCCTGGCGGGGTGCGGGAGTTCGGCCGCAAAGGACCGCGGGTGGAGCGTCCAGGATCCGCTCTGGAGTGCCCTGCCGCAGTCCACCGCCCAGGCCTCGGCTGCGGAGACCCGCGCGGTCGCGATCGCCAGGGCGCTCGGGATCCCCGGCGCGCCCTCGGCCGCTCACCGCGAACGCGACATGCTCCGCGGCGTCGACTACGACAGCGTCGAGTTCCTCTCCGCGGCCGGCGACACGACGGTCATGGAGCTGGACCCCGAGACGCACGCCCCCATCTCGATCGTCCGGCTCGGCCCGCCCAACCCCAATGAACCCGCCGTGGTGAATGCGGCGTCGGCCCCTGGACGGGCCCGCGCGATCGCGGCGATACTCGGGCTCACGCTCCCCAACGCGGCACCGCAGGTGCGCTGGCAGCCCGGCCTCGAGGCCTGGGAGGTCCGCTGGGGCCGCGTCATCGACGGCCACCCCGCCATCGGCGAGGGCACCACCGTGGACATCACCGCGGGCGGGTCCTTCCAGGCGGTGACCGTCACCAGCACGCCGGCCGCGCCGGCTCCGGCGAGCCCGATCCCTCCCTCGCGCGCGTCCGAGATCGCCACGGCGTTCGCGACGCAGCGCCAGCTGACCAGCCGCACCGGGTTTGCCCAGTCCGAGCCTCAGCTCATCTGGGTCCGGCCCAACAACTTCCTGGATCCCTCCCGGTCGGACGCCCCCGAACCGGTACTCCAGCTCGCCTGGTCGGTCACGTTCACCTACGTCGCGGTCGCGGGCGATGAGCCGAGCCAGGCCGTGATCTGGATCAGCGCCGCGGACGGGTCGCTCCTCGGAGGGACCGAGACGGCGTAACCGCGATTCCCG
>JAJYDP010000589.1 GCA_021777365.1 Chloroflexota bacterium
TGGTGTGCCGCGTGGTGGAGCCGATCCGGTGAGCGCACGCATTGCGTTGTTCGGTCATCCCCTCCACCAGTCACTGTCGCCGGCGATGCAGGAGGCGGCGATGCTTGCCGCCGGAATCGACGGGACCTATGAGCTGGTCGACATTGCGCCCGATGATCTCCCCCGCGCCCTGGAGCGAGTGCGGGAGGGATACTATCTCGGCTGCAACGTCACGATGCCGTACAAGGAGTCCGTCGTGCGCCTGCTGGACGGACTCGACGACGACGCAGGGATCATCCGTGCGGTGAACACCGTGACGCGCGAAGGTGGCGGCCTGGTCGGGCACAACACGGACTCGTACGGTGTGCGCCGGACGGTGGAGATCCTCATGGAGGGAGCCGACCCCGGCTCGTCGGGCGCCGTCGTGGTGGGCGCCGGTGGCACGGGCCGGGCAGCGACGTACGGCCTCATTCGATCCGGCTTTCGGCGAATCGTCGTCTTCAATCGTCATCTCGAGCGGGCCGAACGCCTCGTGAACGACTTCGCTCAGCTGGGCACAGACACGCAGCTGCTCGCGCAGCCGCTCGAGGAAGGCGCGGTCGCCACAGAACTGCGGGCGGCGAACCTCCTGGTCAACGCGACTTCGGTGGGCCTGAATTCGGACGAATCACCGCTGCCGGCGGCGATCCTGCCGCCGGGGATTCGCGTCCTCGACGTCGTGTACAGCCCCCGGGACACGCGCTTGCTGCGCGACGCACGAGCGGCGGGAGCCGCCGCCACGGCCAACGGTGAACCGATGGTGATCCACCAGGGCGCTCGCGCGTTCGAGCTGTGGTTCGAACGAAGCGCCCCGCTGGATGCCATGACCAGTGCCCTGGCTGCGGCCATGGAAGCGCGGTCTCGAGCAGACGCATCGGCCGCGCCGGGGCGGTAGCGCACGTTCATGGACATCGTCCTCGTCGGAGCACCCGGGAGCGGCACCCGCGCGCTCGGCCGCGCCCTGGCCCAGCGCCGGGGCGCGGACCTGGTCGACGTGGACGCCCTTCTTCCGGCTGATCCGTCGATGGACGCCACGGCGCCGACCCTGGACCCGCTGGCAGCCGCCGCCGAACGGCCGCGGGTGTTCGTCGCGGATGCAGCCCTCGCGCGTCCCCGGCTGCGACGCGGGCTGTATCACGGACGCACGGTCGTCTGGCTCGACGCACCTGCGCCACGGCTGGCCAGCCGAGTGCGGATGGGTCCGCACCTGGTGGCCGATGCGGGCCCCGACCTGGTGGCGGCCCTCGATGCGCACCTCGCCGCCATGGCCCCGTACTACGCCGCCGGGGTGCGGCTGGATGCCACGCAATCGACTGCAGAGCTCGTCGAAGCGGTCACGCGAGCGCTCGAGCGCCCTGCACTGGCGGGTACGCTCGTGGTCCGAGCAGATACGCCCCTCGGCCTCCTCGAATTGGGCGAGGGCATCGTCGCACGGGGGATCCTGGACGCGCTCACCGGCCTGCGTGGTCACCGGGCGGTCGTCCTGACCGAACGCCGGGTCTGGGCGCAGGTCGGCGACCGGATCGGGCCCGTGCTCCGCGAGGCCGGTATGCCCTTCGAGGTGGTCCTGGTCCCTCCCGGTGAGCGCGCCAAGACCCTCGGCGCGCAGTTCCGCACCCTGCGGGAGCTGGCGACGCTTCGACTCTCGCGAACGGATCCCATCGTTGCGGTTGGCGATGACCGGCTCTGCGATGCGGCGACGTTCACCGCCGGCGTGTATCTGCGCGGTGTCCCCCTGGTGATGGTCCCGACCACGTCCCTCGGCCAGATCGATCTTGCGATCGGTGGCAAGGGCTCCGTCAACCTGGACCTGGGGCGCAACCTCGCGGGCACGTTTCACCAGCCCGTGGGGATCGTGCTCGATGTCGACCTCCTGAGGGACGAGAACCCGCGCCAGCGGCGTGCCGCGTTGGCCGAGGCCCTCAAGTACGCCCTGCTCGGGGATGAGGCGCTGTTCGCGTTGCTCGACGATGTCGCGCGGGATCGGTCCGGGCGGGCGTTGGTCGGCGACGATGTCCTGCTCGAGCTGGTGGAACGCTGCGCCATGGGGAAGCTGCGCGTGGTGCTCTCCGATGAGCGCGACCTGGGTGGCCAGCGAATGGCGCTCAACCTTGGACACACGCTCAGCCACGCGCTGGAAGCAGCCACCAACTACCGCATGCTGCACGGCGAGGCCGTTGCCTACGGCCTGCGCACCGCGCTGTCGATCGGCGTGGAACTCGGTGAGACGCCCGCTACAGTGGCTGCTCGCGCGGAGAACGTGCTGGATGTGCTGGGACTCGGCACCGCCCCGCTGGCCGTCGATCCGGGCGCCCTGATGACCCTCCTGGAGTCGGACAAGAAGCGGCAGCGGGGGAGACTGCGCTGGGTCCTGACCAGCGGCTCGGGGTTCACCATTCGCGGCGACGTTCCCGAGTCGGTCGTGGCTCGCGCAGTACGGTCCACGCTCCTCGGGCGTCCGGTCCGGTAGACGTGGCGTTGCATCGCGCAGCCGGCGCGGTGAGACGCGCGCGCTCGGCTGTTCGCCCGGTGGCCGGCGACCCAGCCCTCGCCCTGTTCATCGCGGCGCTGGGACTCCGGCCCGCGGTGATCGGCATCGGGCCGGTCGCCACCGCGATGGCGGCAGACTTGCGGGTCTCGCACGCGTACGTGGCGCTGCTCGAGACGATCCCGATCATCTGCATGGGCCTGTTCGCGCCGCTGGGGCCGTTCCTGGCAGCGCGACTCGGTGATCGCGCAACCATGGCGCTGGGGCTGTCCGTGGTCGTCGTCGCGGGGTCGATGCGAGCGTTCGCGCCATCCGCGACTGGGATCATGCTGCTGACGGTAGCCGTCGGGATTGCGACCGGGGCAGCCGGGGCACTGCCGGCGTTAGTCGGCAAGCTGCGGGCCTCTGTCAGCCGCACCGGGCTCACCGCTGCCACGTCGGCGACCGGCATCGTCGCGGGCGCGACGTTCGCGGCGGCCGCCGCTGCCCCGGTGGCCGCAGCGCTCGGCGGATGGCGTCCCACGGTCGCGTTCATGGGGCTCGTCTGCCTGATCCCCCTCGCCGGGTGGCTGGCGCTGGTGGGGCCGGCGCCGTCGCGCACGCCGTTGGCCACGAGGCCGCGCGGTCACGTGTGGCTGCGCCCCGTTGCCTGGCTGCTGGCCCTCGCGTACGGTCTGCAGGGCATTGCGTACTGGGGCGCCAACGCCTGGCTGCCCGGCGCATTCGTCGAGCAGGGATGGTCGGCGACCAGCGCGGGGACTCTGGTCGCGCTCCTGAATGGAGCCACGCTGCTCGGCAACCTGTCACTGATCGTCCTTTCCAGCCGCGTGGGCCGCCGTGCATTGCTGGTGGCCAGTGCGGCGGCCATCGGCGCCGGAGCCGTGGCCCTTACCGTCCAGCCTCACCTCGCGGTGGCATGGACGCTGCTGATGGGCCTGGGCAACGGCATGATCTACCCGGTGCTCCTTGCCCTCACGATGGACGTTGCGGAGGACGAGGCCGCAGCGGGAGCGATCGGGGCGTTCATGCTCCTGGTCGGGTACGAACTCTCTGCACTTGGCCCCGTGGTGCTCGGCCTCGTTCGGGATGCCGAAGGCAGCTTCCGGCTGCCCCTCGTGCTCCTGGCCGCCGCCGGCGTCGGCGTGATCGTGCCGAGCCTGGCGCTTGCCCGGGGAACGACGCTTGCCGTCCCGGGCGTTCGTCCGGCGCTGGATGTCGAGCGGACGGGCTGACCCGCTCACCAGTGCCAGGTCACCGACACCGATCCCGATCACGCCGGTCGTGTCGCGCGAGGTGCGACTGAGAGCCTGCCTCGAAAATCCCCCCGTCACGCGGCGCGTGGCTCGACGGTGACGACGTAACCCATCGCCTCGAGGCGTCGGGTGAGTCGCCGCCGGACGTGGTCGGCGTCACGGCGGTCGAAGTAGGT
>JAJYDP010000590.1 GCA_021777365.1 Chloroflexota bacterium
CTCTCGCTCGATCACCATCTTGCCCAGGAAGCCGTGCTCGCCGAAGTAGTAGCCGTGGTCGCTCGTGAACAGCACGGCGGTCTCGTCGGCGATCCCCAGTGACTCCAGCCGCTCCAGCACCCGCCCGACCCAGCGATCGACCATCGTGATCTCGCCCGCGTAGCAGGCGTGCGCGGTCGCAACGTCCCCCTCGGAGAGGCCGGCGGCCCGCCACTGACCATACGGTGGGTTGATCACACGCCCGTCGTAGGTGGCCAGGTACGGGCGTACGTACCAGGCCGGCGGGTCCCAGGGCTCGTGCGGGTCCCACGTGTCGATCAAGAGGAAGAACCGATCATCGACGAGTCGCTCGAGATATTGCTCGGCGAGGGCCATGGTCCGCGGAGCGCAGTAGTCGTATTCGGACCGCCGTGCCCGGGGAATGAGCTGCGGTCGATTGGGCGCTTCCTTCCCGCCCCGTCGCTGGGTGTCCAGATCCGTGAAGTGCTGGAAGCCGCGGTCGTAGCCGAAGCCACCCCCGACGTAGAAGGGCGTGTCCACCACCCCCGCCGTGCGATAGCCGGCCGCCGACAGGGTTGCTGCGAGCGGCTGCTCGGCGGCATCCATGGGCTCCCAGCCACGGTAGGTGAAGGTCCACTTGCCCAGGAACAGGTCCGCGCGTGCCGGCAACGTCGGGAAGCTCGCGGCGTGGTGATTGGCGAACAGCACCGAGCGCTTGGCCAGCGCGTCGAGATTGGGGGTGCGGATCCAGTCCGCGCCGTAGCAGCCAAGGTGATCCGCTCGGAACGTGTCCGACACGATCATCACAAGGTTCATCTGCGAGGTCACCTCCAGCGTAATCGATCCCAATGGCCGTCTTCGGGCTGGCGCATGGGCTAGTAGTTGGCCACCTGTCCGAGATACCGCGACAGCACGGTTCGGCCGATGAGCAACCAGGCCCGGTCGCACAGGAAGCCAAGCACGCCGATGGCCAGGACGCCGGCGAAGACCCAGTCCACCTTGAAGTAAAGCCGGGCCGTCCACACCAGATAGCCGAGCCCCGCATTGGCCGCGATGATCTCGGCACCGACGATGACGAGGAACGCCGCCGCCAGCGCGAGCCGCATGCCGACGAAGATGTACGGCACAGACGCCGGCGCGATGACGGAGACGAAGAGCTGCCGTCGCGTGGCGCCGAGGCATCGCGCCGCGTCGAGCTTGTCCGACGGGATGGCCACCACGCCAGTCGCCGTGTTCACCAGGACGATGAAGCCCGCAGCGTAGACGATGAGCGCCACCTTCGACTGCTCGCCCACGCCAAACCAGAGGATGAAGAGCGTGATGAGCGCGATCGACGGGACGAAGCGGAAGAAATGAATGAACGGATCGATCAGCTGCCGCGCCGTCGGATAGGCACCCACGGCCAGGCCAATGGGAATGGCCAGGAGGGACCCCACGAGCCAGCCGGAGAGGATCCGCCCCAACGAGATCGCCGCGTCCGCCTCGAGCGTGCCGTCCTGGAGCAAGCCCACCAATCCGGCCGCCACGGCCACAGGCGACGGAAGGATGAGGGGGTCGACGAACTCGCCCATGGACACGAGCTGCCAGACAGCCACCACGAGCAGCGGGCCGACGATGCTGAGTATCACCCGTCGCAGGTGCGGCTTGCCGAGCACGCGGGGGGACTTCGCCACAGCAGTACCCGCCATCACGACTGGCCCCCTACCATGCCTTGGAGACTTCGCCCACGATGCGCCCTTCGATGGCCCGGTAGTGCGACACGAACTCCGCGTCGAGCTCGTCTCGCGGGTAAGGTGCGGAGTACTCGTACACCTCCGCGATCGACGCGGAAGGCCCCGCACTCATGACCGCGATTCGCTCGCCGAGCAGGAGCGCTTCGCGGATATCATGCGTGACGTAGACCACCGTCTTCTTCGTTGCCATCCAGATCCGCAGGACCTCGTTCTGCAGGATGCGTCGCGTCTGTGCGTCGACAGACGCGAATGGCTCGTCCATCAGGAGGATGGCGGGATCGGTGGCCAGGGCGCGTGCGATCTGCAGGCGCTGCTTCATGCCACCGGACATCTCGCGCGGGAACTTGCGTTCATGGTTGGCCAGACCCACCATCGCGAGGTACTGACGGGCGAGATCGACCCGAATTCGCGAATCAGCCCCCGCGATCTTCAGCCCGAACTCGACATTCCCGAGCGCGGTCAGCCAGTCGAAGAGCGGCGTGTCGATCGACTGAAAGACCATGCCACGATGACGGCTCGGCCCCACGACCGGCTCGCCTGAGCCGGTCGTAATCGAGCCTTCCGAGAGCGGGACGATGCCGGCGATGAGCCGCAGCAGCGTCGACTTGCCACAGCCACTGGGGCCGAGGAGGATGAAGAACTCACCCGCCTCGACCTCGAACGACACGCCGCGGATCGCCCAACTGGTGCGGTCGTCGCTCGGGTCATTGACGTAGGCCTTGCCGACGCCTTCGACGCGGATGCGAGAGGCAGCCCGCTCGTCGGCGTGGCTTGCCACCTCGGTTGCCATCACCTGGCCTAGGGCAGCGAGACGGCCGCGGGATCGACCGCGCGCAGCGGCGACGCGTCGATGTACTGCGGGACATTCAAGGGCGGCGCGCTCGCCGACGGGTTGCCTGCCGCCACCTGGTTGCGGAAGGTGGCAAGCTGCTCAAGGTACGTCACGTCGCTCTGCCGCAGGCTGACCGTCTGTTCCGCGGGCTTGATGTTGGCGAGCACGCCGGCGACCGGGGCGTGCAGCTGGCCAGCAATGTACGTCGCTGCTGTCTGCAGATTCGAGGGATCCTGCTTGAGCCAATTCTCGGCATCGATAAGCGCGCTCAGGAGGCGCTGCGTCGCGTCAGGCTGCTGCCGCACGAACGACGCGGAGCCAATGAGCAGGCCCAGGCCCTGCTTGATGACGGCGCCGTCGCTGGCGATCAGCGCGATGCCCTTGCTGCTCTGGGCCACCTGCACCGCCTGCCCGTACACCCACGCTCCGTCGATCTGGCCCGTCCGCAGGGCGGCCACCATCTCCAGGGGCGAGCCGAAGTTGATGAGCTGGACGCTCGAGACCGGCACGCCGATGTTCTGGAGGTACTTGACCGTGATGTAGTGCTGCTGCGTGCCCGCCGTGATCCCCATCTTCTTGCCCTGGAGATCGGCGGGCGTCTTGACCGTGTCGGTCCGCACCGCGAGCTGGTCGAAACCGGGCTGGGTTCGCGTCAGGACCGCCACGTACCGCAGCTGGTTCGACGCCATGGCCCCGAGCGAGCCGAAGTCGAATGCCCAGCCGAAGTCGGCCGTGCCCGCGAGCACGGAGTTCAGCGTGTCGAGGCCCACGGAGTAGGTTTGGATCGTGACCTGCAGCCCGTGCTTCGCGAAGTACCCCTGCTGCTGCGCGACATACACGACCACGGCGCCGCCGAAAGCATCGAGACCGATGCGCACCGGGGTGGGCGTTGATCCTGCGGCGGTGCCGGATGTCGTACTGCCCGGGGTCCCTGAGGCTGTCGGCGATCCCGCCGCCCCGGAGCACGATGCGAAGATGAGACTCGCCAGCACTACGAGCGCCGCCCGTCGCCCTCGAACCATCGCCATCAGACGCCTCCTCTCTGCTGTCCGGCCGGAGCGCCGGGGAGCCTGGTCCCCCTCTTGCCAACCGGTCCCGGCTGACCGCGCGACGGGGTGCGCGGGAGTCGGACCATGGTCGGGCTGACTACCGTGGTGTCGACGTAGTTGAGCCCAAGGAGCAACGGTGGCCCACCGGCGACCAGCGACAACTCTTTGGAGAGCAGCAGCGGTGTGCCCTGCGGCACGTGGAGCGCACGGGCGACGCCCTCGGATGCGGCCACCGCCTCGAGGGATGTCACTTGGTGCGTCACGCGCACGGCGAGCTGTTCTTCCAGCTGCCAGCGGAGCTCGCCCGGGCCGGAGATGAC
>JAJYDP010000591.1 GCA_021777365.1 Chloroflexota bacterium
GCCATGCCGCCCGGCCGGTCGTCGACCTCGGCCAGGAGCGACTCGCCCTCGAAGTACGTGTACCCGCCGTCGTCGAGGACCTGCCGGGCGGTGTCGTCGTCGGCCGTGGTCAGGATCACGTGCCCGGTGTCGCCGAGCCCGCCTCCGCCGATCGCGCGCAGGTCCACGCCGCGTGCGGCCAGCGCCTCGGCGAGGGTCGCGAGCGCGCCCGGCTCGTTCTTGAGCTGCACGATGAACTGCTGGGCCATGGCCCCCTCCACCGACTCGTTGCGCCCGATTCGTTGCGCCGGCTCGTTGCGCCGGCTCGTTGCGTCGGCTCGCGTTCGCCGGGCTGGTTGGGATCTCGCTCGACCCGTTGCGCCTGATTCCCTGCGGCCAGCTCGCCCTGCGGCCAGCTCGGTCGCCCGGGCTGGCCGCGATCTTGCTCGACCCGCCCGACTCGCCGACCGGCCAGCATTGCGGTCACCTGGATTGTGCGCGGATTCTAGGCCGGCGAGGGCACATCCGCCGCCCGGTTCCACCAGTGATCACGGGCTTGAACCATCGCCATTCGCCCGGGCGCCTCGCCGCCCACTCCGGGTGAGCCACCGCCGACCTCGGCCGGGGCCGCTTCGAACGCCGGCGTCAGGCCCGCTGCATCGGCGATGCGACAGGCGCGACCGGCGGTCACGTCTCGACCGGCCCGGGCGTCGTTCCCGAGCTCATGACGCGCGCATGCCCCCGGCGTCGTCTCAGCCAGGACATGCTCCCGAGGTCGACTCAGGCGGTCGAGGCCTTCAGCCCGACGCAGCCGCCAGATGACCCTTCACCGGCGGTCCCTCGATCGCCGTTGCCTCCCCGCGGCGCTCGATGCTCAGCGGATGCCCGTGTCGTACTCCAGGTCCACGGTCTTGACACCACCGATCCCGCCGGCGAGTGTGACCGTCGCCGGGCGCGGCACGCCCATGAGTCCGGGCACGGGCATGCCCCTGACGGAGAACGTACCCGACACGGCAATCGTGATCCGGTATCGGCCGTCGGGGCCGGACGTGGTGCGCCCGACCTGGTGGCCCGTCGAGTCCTCCACCACGATGGCCGCGCCCGCGATTGGCCGCGGAGCGCAGCCAGATTCCGGCGGGTTGCGCTCGACCGGGCAGGTCGGCCCGGCGGTGATGGACCCGACGATCGTCTGCGGCGGTCCGGCCGGCAGGACCGCTTGTCCGGACGAGCAGGCGGCAAGAAGGGGCGCCATGGGAGCCACGAGAAGGGCCGCGAGCAGGACAGGGGGCACGGTCGAGGCGAGCAGGCTGGGCGGACGGGTCGGTGGACGGGCCGGCATGCAGGAGAGACGGACCGGCCGGCACGACAGTTCCCGCATCGACGCCGTCCTGGCGGCTTGTTCAACCGCTGCTGCACACCAGGCGAGCCTTACGTGGGTGCCGCGCGATCGGGTGCCACCGATTCGGGCCGGGGAGAGGCGGTCCCCCGCACGAGCGAGGCCCGCAGGCGAGGCGGGCGCGGATCTGCGGACCGCTCCTGACCCCGTAAGGGTCTCCCGGCGTGCAATAGCGGTGGATAGACGACGGGCCGACGACGGGCCGGCGGGCAACGGGCCGGCGGTCACACCGATGGAGCGGCGGTCACACCGATGGAGCGGCGGTCAGACCGATGGAGGGCGGCAGGCAACGGGCCGGCGGGCAACCGATGGAGCGGCAGCGGACCGACGGACCGGCAGGCAGACGGCGGGGGGCAGGCGATCAGCGACCGGGGACGGCCGGCAAGTGGCCGCTGGTGGAGTGCCGCGGTCGCGGCTTTGTGCACGGTCCGCGGCGCCGCTCCGGCGGTTGCGCACGCGGCAGGTCAAGGGTCCGGGCGCATCAATGCGCGGCCGTGTGAGCCTCACCGGGGCCCAGGCCACACCGGGGCCCAGGCCACACCGGGGCCCGGCCACACCCCGGGAGGCTCGGGTCGGCCCGGACCGTGATCCACCGGGAGTCTGCGCCCGCGGGGGGCGCGGCCAGGGCCGCGGTTGCCGCCGCGAAGGATCGCGTCACCCGGCGCGCAGCACCAGGATGTGCTGGTGGACGATGTTCGGCACGAACGCCCGCGGGTACCCGTACGGCCGGAGCCGGGTGCCCGCCTGGTACCAGACCAGGTCGCCCTTCGGCACGAACCCCACCCGCTCGGCCCGGGCCGCCAGGTCCGAGGCGGTGAACCTGTACCGACCCTCCTGGTAGGCATCCCGCACGATGATCGCGGCGTAGCGGCGTTCGCGGAGCACGCGCCGCAGCTCACCCAGGACGCGCTCCATCCGGTCCAGGTACTCGTCGTACGACGCGCTGTTCGCCAGGTCCATCGGTGAATCGGTCACCATCGCGTAGTCGGTGCGCCGGTTCGCGTGGGCCTCGGCAAGCGGTCCTCCCGACATCGTGAGCCGGAGCTGGGGGTTGTAGGGCGGATCGGTGGCCACGAAGTCGACCGATCCACCGGCCAGGAGCGGCAGCAGCTCCATCGTGTCGCCCACCTCCATCCGGCACCCGGACGGATCGAACGTCCTCGCTCCGCCCGGATCGGCCGGCCCCAGGTCCGCCAGCACCGGCCCCAGACCCCACCCCTCGGCCAGCGCGTCGCGGACCACCGCCTCGTACACGGCCGCCCAGCGAGCATCCAGCTCGATGCCGATCGCGTGCCGTGGAGTCCGGCACATCGCCGCGCCGAGCAGCGTCCCGCCGACCCCGGCGAAGGGATCCAGCACGAGCTCGCCGCCCTTCGTGAAGAACTCGATGAGCCGGGCCATCAGCCGTGGCGGCTTGTTCGCCCCGTGGCCTTCCGCGCTCATGCCGAGGCCTCGGCCATCGGCGATCCCGCCGCGCCGCTCGCGGTGCGCGTCCGTGTGGCCAGCCAGAACAGGGCCGCCGAGGCGACCGCGCCGCATCCCGCGATGATCAACCACGGGACCGGCCCCTCCAGCCGGTCGAGCGCGAGCCCGCCCAGCGGGGGACCGATCCCCGAGCCGATGCCAGCGGCGGCACCGAGCGCGCCCTGGTACCTCCCGCGCGACCCGAACGGCGACAGGTCAGACACGAAGGCCGGTTCGACCGGGAACACCAGCATCTCGCCGACCGTCGCCAGGATCACCACCCCGGCGAGGGTGACGGTGGTGAACCCGGGCATCGCGGCACCAACCACGAACAGGTACGCGAGCGAGTAGGCCGCCATGCCGAGCGCCATGGTCGCCGGTTTCGCGCGCGCCTCGGTGAGGCTCGAGACGCGGAGCTGGAACAACACGATCAGCAGGCCATTGAACGCGAACAGCAATCCCCACGTGGCGGTCGACACGCCGAGGTCCCGGCTGGCGTGGATGGGAAGCGTGACCACCCACTGGAAGGTCACGCCGTGGATGAGCACCGCGATCGCGAGGAACGGGAGGAACAGCAGCCGCGCCGTCGGGCCGGCAAGGGCCGTCGGACCGGGGCTGACCGAGGACCCCGCCACGGCCGACGACCCCGCCGGGAGCGCCTGGCGCCCGACGGCCGACGACCCCGCCACGGCGGGCGAATCCACGATCCCCGTCGACCCCCGACCCGCCAGGTCCCGGTGCCGCGGGTCCAGCGCCACCTCGGCCGCGCCCACGATCACCGCCGGGGAGACCCCCAGGACCGCCGTCGGGCGTGTCTCCGGCAGGCCGACGACCAGGATCGCCGTGTAGCCGAGCAGGATCACGCCGGCCACCGTGAACAGCACCGGGTACCCCAGCGTCGAGAGCCCCGCGCCGATCGACGGCCCGGCGATCCAGCCGACCGCTGCCGCGACCCCAAGCAGCCCGTACGCCCGCTGCCGCTTTGCCTCGGGAACGACATCGGCGACGGCGGCGCGCGCCGCGGGCACGAAGGCCGGGTCGACGATCCCGAGCACGAGCGTGAGCAGCGCGATGCCCGCGAGGTCATGCA
>JAJYDP010000592.1 GCA_021777365.1 Chloroflexota bacterium
GCCACGCAGGGGCTCAACGGCCACAACCCCCCTCCCGAGTCAGTACGGCTGTAGCTACCGACACGAGTCTACGCAGACATGACTAATCGGCTAGGGGCAGATGGCCCATCCGTACTGCCCGCCGACCCCGGTGGTGATGCCCGGGCGCACCGCTGGAAGACACGTCCGCCGGCACGGGGAAGCCCCGACTTCGCAATCGTGCCCATGCACCAGCACGACGGGCGAAGGCCGCCGCCCACCTGCGGGGTACCAGCGTCGGCGAGCCGCCCTCTGGTACGATGCTGGCCGTCGGACTCGCCATTGCTCGCCTGCCGTGAGCAGGCAACGTCACATACCTGTGACGCCGCAGTGGCCGGCTCGATACCTGGTGGATGCCGGGTCAGGTGCTCAGACTGAGCACAACATCGCGCGCCCGTAGCTCAGCGGATAGAGCGTCTGCCTCCGGAGCAGAAGGCCGTGGGTTCGAGTCCCGCCGGGCGCGCCAGTCATTTGCCCGTGCGCGCCAGTTGGCTCCCCGCGATCGCCCGTGTGCACCCGCCCGACCCAGGCGCGACGCTCACCCCGACCGCCCCCTCCCGCAGCGGCACCTGCCGGGGCGCCCGCCGCTCCTGGCCCGCTATGCTCCCCCGGAAGTCGCCACCCGGCGACAACCCTGGTTCGGTGCGACATGTGGCAACTCGGCACGCCGCCCCTCGAGCTCATCGTGCGCACGGTCATCGTCTACGTCGCGTTCATCCTGGCGCTCCGCGTCTTCGGGAAGCGCGAGGTGGGCCAGTTCACGCTGTTCGACCTCGCGCTGATCCTGCTGGCCGCCAACGCGCTGCAGCCGGCGATCACCGGGCCCGACAACTCGATCACCGGCGGGATCATCATCGTCAGCACCATGTTCGCCCTGAACCTCGGCGTCTCCCGGCTGCGTGAGCGTGTCCCGCTCGTGCGACGGATCCTGGAGCCTCAGCCGACCATCCTCGCCCGGGACGGCGCGTGGATCGCTGCAGCCGTGGAGCGGGAGGGGCTCGACGACACGGACCTGGAGGCGGCGCTCCGCGAGCATGGCCTCGCGCGCGTGGAGGACGTCGAGCTCGGGGTGCTGGAGGAGGACGGGTCGATCAGCCTGGTTCCGGTCGACGGGGTCCCGGGCGTGCGACGCCGACGGCGCCTGCGGTATCGCCGCCAGGTCTGACATCGGTCCTCGCCGGGGAGAACCGCGCCGGGGGGAACGGCGCCGGGGCGGACCTCGCGGCCCGGACCTCGCGGCCCGGATCGGCCTGAGCGGTACCTCGCGGCCCGATCGGCCTCAGGCGTACCTCGCCAGCCCGCCCGTGCCTCGAGCGTTGCGCAGCCGGAGCCCGAGGAACAGCATCGCGATGCCGAAGACGATGGAGTAGGCGCCGATGAGCGTGATCAGCGCGATCGCCCCTGCGCCCGGAAACACCAGGATGGCCGCCCCGAAGACCACGGAGAGGATCCCGGCCAGCCCGAGCAGCCACTCGTCCTCCATTTCCCGGCGGAGGCGGATGGCGGCGACGAGCTCCATCACGCCGGTCAGGATCGCCCATGCACCGATGACCAGGACGAGCGCGACGGCGGTGATCCCGGGCACGGCAAATGCCACCAGCCCGGCGGCCACGCCCAGGATGCCCTCGACCAGCACCACCCACCAGCGTCCGCGCTCCTGATGCCGCATGACCGACAGGATCGCCACCGCGCCGTCCACGATCGCGTAGGCGCCGAACAGCGTGACGAGCACGAGGAGCGTCAGGTCCGGCCACGCCAGGGCGGCGACGCCGAAGGCGATCGCCAGGATGCCCCGCAGCGCCAGCAGCCACCAGCTATGTGCGAACAGTCGCGTGGTTCACCTCCGTCCATGGTGCCGGGCACAGCGTACCCACGTCGCGCGTCACGCGCGCTCCGCGGGATCGGCGCCGACCTGTTACGTCCTGGTGGCAGCAGCGGTCAGTCGCCGCGGTGAGCCCCCGAGCGGATCTCGAACCGGCTGAACGAGCCGGTCGCTATGCGGTCGTGGACGGTCACCGAGGATACCGACGCTCCGGGCGGCCCTTCGCGCAGCGCGGCGATCAGCGCGGCGAGGTCGTCCGGATCGCCCTCCGCGACCAGCGCCACCGACCCGTCCGGCTGGTTGGCGACCCAGCCGGTGACACCGACGATGCTGGCCTCGCGCGACACGAACCAGCGGAAGCCCACGCCCTGCACGAATCCCCTGACCGTGGCCTCGATCGCGCGGGACGGCATCAGGCGACCCTCGTGGCGTGCGGCCATGCCAGCAACAGCACGTCGAGCGCCAGTTCCGGGTTGGCGTTCCGCTCCGCCGCATCCATCACCGTGTCGAGCAGCGCCAGGAACGAATCCGCGGCACCCGGCGGGAGCGCGGCCGCGGCCGCCAGCAGCTCCTCGAGGAGGTCCACGTGCCGGAGCTCGGCGCGGCCCCCGCGCCCGGCGATGGCGAGGTCGCGGGCGAGGCCGCCCCACAGGCGCGCCAGCGCGAGGAGCGAGCCCCGGCGCGCACCCGGGGCCTGCCGGTCCCGGCGTCCCTGACCCGTGGCCTCGTCTCCGGGCGGGTCCGTGGGCGCCGCGGTTCCCGTCGCTGCCGGGCCGGTGGGTCCGCCAAGCAACCCCTCGAGCTGGTCCGCGGCGGTCAGCAGGCCCGCGGCGGCGGTCAGCCGGTCGGCGCGCCCCTGCCGGCTGAGGTCGAGCAGCTCACGCATGATCCGCTGGTGCAGGAGGACGGCCTGCGGGGCAGCCGCGAGCGCACGAGCGCGCCCGGGCCGCCCGTCTGCGAGGCCGGCGAGCGCCGTGGCACTCACGGCATCGGCGACCTCCTCCTCCTCGAGCATCGCGGCTATCTCCCGGGGCGACACGGGCCCGAGCCGGAGGTGGACGCAGCGGGAGCGCACGGTGGGCAGCAAGGCATCTTCGGTCGCGGCGCACAGGACCAGGACCGTCCCGGCGGGCGGCTCCTCGAGAAGCTTCAGCAGCGCGTTCTGTGAATCCTCGTTCAGCCGGTCCGCCTCCTCGACGACGGCGACGCGCCACGCACCCTCCAGCGGGGCCAGCGAGAGCTCCCGGGCCAGGGCACGAACGGTCCCGGGCTCGGGGGCCAGCCGATCGCCGATGCGGATCTGGCGCCCCGGTCCGGACGGCGCGAGCCGGTGCAGGTCCGGGTGATTGCCGTGATCCACGCGCCGGCAGGCCGCGCATACGCGGCAGGGTCGATCGGCCGGATCGGCGGCGGTGCACAGAAGCGCCGCCGCGAGATCGAGCGCGAGCGTGGTCTTGCCGCTGCCGGGCGGCCCCGTGAGCAGCAGCGCGTGGGGAGGAGCACCCGTGGACGAGGCGACGGCGATGGCCGCCAGCGCCGCCCGCTGGCCGCGCGTGCGCCAGGCGGCCATCCGACCGATCAGGCCTCCGGGGCTGAGGTCACGCGGCGCGTCCGCCGGCGCACCGGCGCGGCCGGCTCGTCCGGCACGCCGCTGTCGGCCGGCACGCCGCTGTCGGCCGGGCCGGCGGATCCCGCGGCAGCGCTTGTCCGCCGTGTCCGGCGGGGCGTCGCCTTCTCTGCGGGAGCCGCGGCCGCGGCGTCCGCGCTGGGGCCTGCCGAGACCGGCTCGGCCTGCGCGGCCCGCCCGGTGTCGGTGGCCGGCGTTGCCGTCCGGCGACCGCGCGTCCGTGCCGGGACGGACGTGCCTTCGGTGGCGTCACCGGTCGGAGCGGCCGCGGCCGCCCTCCCGCGTCGACGTGCCGGCGCGACCTCCGGCGCGGGGGCAGCCGGCGGCGCCTGTGTCCCGGCCCCGCCCGCAGCCTGTCCGGCGGGTTCCACGCGCGGCTCGACGGCCGTCGCGCGGCGCGTCCGGCCGCGACCACGCGGTGCCGCCTGCGGCGCCTCCCCCGTTGCG
>JAJYDP010000593.1 GCA_021777365.1 Chloroflexota bacterium
GATGTGCGTGGCGATGAGCGGCAGGATCGTGCGCTCCTGGCCCAGCACGCCGCCCACCAGCGCCTGCACCGCGATCAGCAGGACGAACTGGCCGAGGTTCGCGCGCAGGCCGAGGCGGGGAACAGGCGCCGCCGCCACGCCGGCATGCGGGCGGGCGGCGGCGAGCCCGGCATCGTGGTCCGGAGGGGATGTCAGGGAGGTGTGCTGCGCGGCGCCGCGGAGGTCCACGGGCGGCAGTATACTCACGTTCTGCTTATCCATGGAGGACACTACGGTGTCTCGGGACCAACCAGCTGACTCGACGCCCCCGACCCACGACCGGGCGGCCAAGGACGCGCTGAACGAGCAGTTCGCACGGGTCGGCCACGCGCTCGCGAACGGACGCCGGGTCGAGCTGCTTGACGTGCTCGCGCAGGGCGAGCGTAGCGTGGAGACGCTGGCTGCCGAGGCCGAGATCGGGATCACCCTCGCCTCGGCGCATCTGCAGGTGCTGCGGCGGGCCGGCCTCGTCGAGACGCGCCGGTCGGGCACCCACATCTTCTACCGGCTGGCCGGTGACGACATCTATCGGTTGCTGGCCTCGTTGCGCGAGGTCGCGCATCAACGGGTGGCCGAGGCCGAACGCGCGGCACGCGCCTACCTGGGCGCCTCCGATGACCTCGAGCCGCTGAACCGCGACGAGTTGCTCCGCCGGGTCGCGGCGGGAGAGGGGGTGGTGGGGGACGTGCGCCCGGCCGCGGAGTACGCCGCCGGCCACATCGCGGGCGCCATCTCGGTGCCCCTCGACGCGCTCGAGGCGCGCCTGGCCGAGATCCCGCCCGGGCGCGAGGTGGTGGCCTACTGCCGCGGGCCGTTCTGCGCCCTGGGGGGCCGCGGGGTGGAGGTCCTGCGCCGGCATGGCCGCCGTGCCCGACGCCTCGCCGACGGTTTCCCAGAATGGCGCCTGGCCGGCCTGCCGGTGGCGGGCGGGACCGCGGACGCGCCGAGCGCGTGACGCTCTCGTGACCGGGATCGGGTGGCAACTCGGCGTCGCGAGCATCGTCGATCTGCCGACCGTTGGCGGGCGAGGTGCGGCGGCCATCGCCGGCGCGGTTGCTGGGCCCCAGACGTCGTCGGATGCCGCCGTCGGACGTGATCTCGACGAGACACACCACGATCGCGGGAGCGAGGCCCACCGTGGCGTGGGCGGTTCGAGGCGAGCCGCGTTGGCGTTGCAGCGCTCGTCGGAGGACTGGGCTCGTGCGGCTGCGAGAGCGCTGGTTCGCCAGACGTGCGGCGTGCCCGGTGTCACGCTCCGGGAACGCCAGGGCACCTCAGCCGGTAGCCGGCACCCACACCAGGAATGTGGCCCCGCGGCCCGGTCCCGCGCTCTCCGCCCAGGCGCGGCCACCCATGGCCTCGGCGAGCGCTCGCGCCACTGCCAGGCCGATCCCGGAGCCACCGAGGGCGCGCGAGCGAGACGGGTCGATCCGGTAGAAGCGCTCGAAGACCCGGTCGCGCTGCTCCGCCGTGAGCCCCGGCCCCTGGTCGGTGACGGCCAGCACGACGCCCTCGTGGGCCGGCCGGGCGCTCAATAGCACCGCGCCGGCCGCAGGCCCGTAGCGGATGGCATTCGCGAGGTAGTTGTCCAGGACCTGCGCGAGGCGGTCGGGGTCTGCCCGCAGCTGCCCTACGTCGGGCGCCACGTCCAGGCGCAGGTGGATGGAGCGTGCCTGTGCCCGTGCCGCGAACCGGTCCAGAGCAGCCCGCAGAAACGCACCCACGTCGATCGTCCGCGGCACCAGCGACAGCTGGCGCGCCTCGGCTCGCCAGAGTTGCTGCAGGTCCCCGACCAGCCGGGTGAGCCTCGACGTTTCCGCACGCAGCAAGGTCCACGTCGCGGCTCCGGGCTCGACCACCCCGTCCTCGAGCCCCTCGAGGTACCCGTCGAGGGTGGCGAGCGGTGTGCGCAGCTCGTGCGCGACGTCGCCGACGAGCTCGACGCGCCGGCGCTCTGTGGCTTCGAGGGAGGCGGCCATCAGGTTGAAGGAGGTGGCGAGCTCGGCGATCTCGTCGTGCCCGGCAACCGGCACGCGCTCGCCGTAGTGGCCCGCGGCAACCCGCCGGGCGGCGCCCGCGAGCTGCGCGATCGGACCGGACAGTCGCGCTGAGAGGGCGAAGCTCATGACCACGGCCGCGCCCACCGCGACCACGGTGGCGACCGCGAGCGCGGTCCGCACGGCGTCCTGGAACGTGCTCCGCACGAGTCCGCTCATCATGTCGCCCATACCCGCGACGCCACCGCCCATCGCGCGGTCCATAGCGCCGTTGAAGACGTCGGGGGCGATCAGGCCCACGCCCGCCAGCAGGACGACGGTCCCAACCGCAATGACGGCGAGATGCGACAGGAGCAGGCGGCCGCGCAGACGCACTGACCCGAGATGGATCAGCCGGCCCTGGCCGCGCGCCGCGCCCAGGCCGCCGGACATCCCCGTGGCGTCACCCGCCCAGGGTGCGGCGGGCCTGCTCATACTCCGCCTCGGAGAGCTCGCCCCGTGCGAACCGCTCCCTCAGGATCGCGAGCGCGCGATCTGGCGCGGCGTCATGGGAAGCCGCCCCCTGCCCCGGGCGTGAGGCGGTGGACACGCCCCAGACTACGAGCAGCACGATCGCGACCAGGAGCACAAGGCCGCCCAGCATCATCACCCAGCCCCCGAGACCGCCGTCCCAGCCGTATCCGAACATCATGTCGTCACCTCGTCTCGATCCGCGGCGCCCTCTGGCACCTATGCCCTGCAGTCTGGCCTGCGGGCCTCAAGTCCGTGTGCGCTCTTCGCTCAAGATTCCGTCAAGGCCCTCCCGACCCGCGTCCGTCGCGTTCGGCGTGGTAGCGGTAGCCCACACCTCGGACCGTCTCGACGTGTGACGGGCGACCGACGGCGTCGCCAAGCTTGCGACGCAGGTTCGCCACGTGGACGTCCACCACGTGCTCGTCCCCCATGAACTCCTCGCCCCACACGCGGTCGAGCAGTTGCTGGCGCGTCACCACGACGCCCGGCTCCCGGGAGAGGAGCGCCAGCAGGTCGAACTCGAGCGCGGTGAGTTCGACGGGCTCGCCTCGGACGCTCACCGCGCGCCGTCGAAGGTCGAGCGCGAGGTCCCCGCGCGTCCACGCCGTCCCGCTGGCCAGCTCGTTCAGCACGTTGGCGGGACCCCTCGCGGCCGGTCCCGGTGGGCCGGTCGGCCCAACTGGCATCGGCCCCCCGCCGGTCGCGCTCCGCGGGCGGCGCAGGAGGGCCTTGATCCGCGCCACCAGTTCACGCGGCGAGAAGGGTTTCACGAGGTAGTCGTCCGCCCCGACGCTCAGGCCGACCACGCGGTCGATCTCCTCGGAGCGGGCGGTCAGCATGATCACGTAGGCGTCGGAGAAGGCGCGCAGCCGGCGGCAGACCTCGAAGCCGTCGAGCCCCGGCAGCATCACGTCGAGCACCACCACGTCGGGCGCAAGCTCGCGCACTGCATCGAGCCCGGCCGCACCGTCGGAGCGCGCCTCGACCGCCATCCCCTCGCGCTCGAGGTAGCCTCGGACGAGGTCCAAGATGGTCTGCTCGTCGTCGACGACGAGCACGCGCGGCGCGCCAGGATCGACAGCCGGGCTCATGTCCCGCGCACCGGCAGCATGACGGTGGCCAGCGTGCCACCCGCAGGCCTGGACTCGAGGGTGATCGTGCCACCGTGGGCCGTGACAATCCAGTGGGCGATGGCCAACCCGAGCCCGGTCCCCGCGGGCCGCAGCTCGCGTGCCGGGCGGCCCCGGTAGAGGCGTTCGAAGAGGTGCGCGCGATCCTCATCGCTGATTCCGATGCCGGTATCCGCGATCGAGACATTCACCCGGCCGTCGGCCACCTCCAGCGCGGCGGTGACACT
>JAJYDP010000594.1 GCA_021777365.1 Chloroflexota bacterium
CCGTCCGCCACTAGCCTCCGAGCAAGCCCGAAGACTCGTACGACTTACATGTCTCATGCACGCCGCCAGCGTTTATCCTGAGCCAGGATCAAACTCTCCGAAAAGATGCCGACCTTACGGTCGGACTTGATCTCGGGGTTCGTCTACCCGCTCACGCTTACCGGATTTCCTGCCACTCTTCACTTGTTAAGGTGCAGCGTCCGTGCCGTCGGAGGCCTCGCGGCGCAACCCCCATATATTGAGGGTTCGCGACTCTGGTGTCAACCGCGCGTCGTTCCCCACCGGAGGCGGGGTGGACGGCCGGCGGCGGTTCGGTGCCGCTGCCGCCCATGCGATGACCGGTACGGTCGTTCTGTCTGGGCCGGGCGCTCCCGTCCACCCTCGCGGGTCGACCCCCCGGAGCAACCCCTGGGACTGACGGGTCCCGCCAGTCCCGCGTCGCCGTCTGTCCGGCGGGCGCGAGGTGGGACATTAGCGGCTCCACCGCCTGCTGTCAAACGCCGCTGTGTCGGGCGTCGATCACGGCCGGGCGGTCGTGCCAGCAGGTGGGCCGCCCGGTCGGTCCGGGGGTCAGATGGGACTCTCCTCCACCAGGAGGATGAAGGCGGCCGCGCTGAGCCAGCAGAGGAGCGCGAGCTCCACCGACGCGGTCGCACCCACGAACGAGACCAGGAGCCACAAGAGCACGGCACCGAGCACGAGGGCGGCTCCCGCCTTGGACAGGCGCAACAGCATTTCGCCGACCAGGTTGCTCATCGTTCCACGGCCTCCTCCACCGCGCGCCGTCCCTGCAACGCTCGCACCAGCGTCACCTCGTCGGCGTACTCGAGGTCGCCGCCCACCGGGATCCCCCGGGCGATCCGAGTGACGGCCCCCACGTGACCGTCCAGCCGTTCGGCCAGGTAGAGCGCCGTCGCCTCGCCCTCCAGCGTCGGGTTGGTGGCCAGGATCACCTCGACGAAGGGCTGGCCTCCCGCTTCGGCGGCGCGAACGCGGTCGAGCAGCTCGCGGACCCGCAGCTGGTCCGGCCCGATCCCGTCCATCGGCGAGATCGCGCCGTGGAGCACATGGTACCGGCCGCGAAACGCGCCGGTTCGTTCGAGCGCGAGGACGTCGAGCGCGTCCTCGACCACGCAGAGCCGGCCGGCATCGCGGCCGGCGTCGAGACAGATGGGGCAGAGCGGACCCGTGCTGATGTTGAAGCAGGACTGGCAGAACACGACCTGCTCCTTGACCGCGACGAGGGCCGAGGCGAGCGCCCGAGCCTCACTCTCGGGACCGCGCAGCAGGTGGTACGTGAGCCGCTGCGCCGTCTTGGGTCCGATGCCGGGCAGGCGGGCGAACGCCTCGATGAGACGGGCGACGGGCTCGACGACGACGCTCACGGACGCCTCACATCCCCGGCAGCCGGAGGCCGCCAGTGACGGCCGACATCTTCTGCTCCGCCGTTCGTCGGGCTGAGCCGATCGCCTCGTTGACCGCCGCCAGCACCAGGTCCTGCAGCATTTCGACATCGTCCGGATCGACCACGCCAGGGTCGATCGAGATCGAGATGAGATCCTGCTTGCCTGTCGCGACCGCCTTCACGGCCCCGCCGCCGACGGACCCCTCGACCCGCAGGGTTTCCAGCTCGGCCTGCACGCGCGCGAGCTGTGCCTGCATCTGCTGCGCCATTTTGGCCAGGTTCCCGAAGCTCATGGCTCCCTCCTCAGTCGATCAGGCGTGCGAGGCCAGTGGGCGCTCATTCCACGTCCGCGGCATCCGCGAGGTCGCCGGCAAAGACGCGGCGGGCCGCGTCGAGGTTCGCACGTCCGATGGCCTCGTGGGGCAGGGGCGGGAGCGCCTCCAGGTTCGTGGCGATACAGCGGATTCCGAGCTCGATGCCGACGACGGTCGATATCGCATCCTCGAACGCGGCGTGCCGCTGCTCGGCCTTCTCGCGCAAGAACGCCTTGTCCTCGGGAAAGCCCAGGACCACGACCCGACCGTCGAGACGGACGGGCCGGCAGACCTCGGCCAGTGGCTTGACGAGCGGCGTCCGCGAGAGGGCGACGACGATCGCCGGCCAGCCCGCGCGCACGCGCCCGAGGAGCTCGTCGGGGGTCGTGTCGGCACGGGCAGCGCCCGCGGCGTCGGTGCCGGTACGGATGGGCTCGTGAGCCGGTCCACCCGTGGGGGGTGTCGGCACGGGCGCTGCGGCGGCCTCCGTGCGCGGTGCGGCGGACGCTGGGGCCGGCCCGTGCACGGGGGCAGTGCGCGGTGCCGGCGTGGCGGGCGTCGCAGCCGTGCCGTCGGCGCCGCCACGTTCTGCCGCTGGCTCCGGCGGTCGCGCTGCCTGAGGTCGAGCTTGCGGCCCAGGGCGCGGCTGACCTTCCGGCCGCGGCTTCGCAACGACGGCACCGGGAGACGCCGGCGAGGCGCTCGCCGTCCGCGCCTCCGGGGCGGCCGCGGGCGCGCTCCTCCCGAGCAACAGCAGCTCGAGCTGGAGTCGCTGCCCGCCCCCGCCGGTCCTGGACGCGTCGATCGACGCGAGGCCGCGCGCGGCCGACGCCAGCTCCGCCACGGACCGAGCCGCGAAGTCCTGGGGTAGGGGCTCGGACGCCAGCCGGGCGAACAGGAGGTGCCGCAGCCGCTCGATCGCCTGGTCCGTCGCGAGCCGCAGATCCCGACCGGCGCTCTCGAGTCGGTCGAGCACCCGGACGCCTGCCAGCGCGTCGCCGTCCAGCAGCGCGACCAGGAAGGCGTCCACCTCGGCCGAAGCCGCCATCCCCAGCTGTGCACGCACGCCGTCCGCGGTCAGCGGGTCGGACTCGGTGCTCAGCAGCTGGTCCAGCATCGACTCCGCGTCGCGCATGCCCCCGGCGGCAAGCTCGGCCACCAGCCGGACCGCGTCTGGCTCGGCCGTCCGTCCGTCGTCCGCCAGGATCCGGTCGAGCTTCCCGCCGATCTCGTCCACGCTGAGCGGGCGGAACGTGAAGCGCTGCACGCGCGAGAGCACAGCGGGCCGGATCTGGGTGGGGTCGGTGGTGCAGAACACGAAGAGCACGTGCGGGGGTGGCTCCTCGAGCGTCTTCAGCAGGACGTCCCAGCCCTCCTTGATGCGCTGTACCTCGTCGATGATGAAGACCTTGCGGCGCAGGTCCGAGGGTGCCGTGTGCACGCGCGGCAGCAGCTCGCGCATGTCGCTCACCGTGTTGTTCGAGGCCGCGTCGAACTCGGCGACGTCGAGCGCCGTCCCCTCGCGGATCGCCTCGCAACTCGGGCACTCGTCACACGGCTCGCCGTTCCGCAGGCTGGTGCAGTTCACGGCCTTCGCGAGGATCCGCGCCATCGAGGTCTTGCCGGTCCCCCTGGGACCGACGAAGAGATAGGCGTGACCCACGCGTCCGAGCCGCACGGCGTTCCGGAGGGTCTCGACCACCGCCGCCTGGCCCACGATCTGGGCGAAGATCTGGGCTCGCCAGCGCCGGTAGATCGCCGTGTGCGGGCCGGCGCCGGAAGAGACGGGCGACGAGGAGGTGGGGGTCATCGGCTCCTGGAATCAGGGCGGGCAGCTGCCCGGGCGAGCCAATGATACGGGCCTCGAGCGACGCCGCAGGCCTGCGGCTCCGACCGAAGCCGGATCCCCGGGCGGCCCGGGCCGCCGATCCGGGAGAACCGGGGCAGGTGCGGCCGCCGGGGGACGATGTGCAGACTGCCGTGCACCCTCCGTCGATCGGGGACGTCCCCGCGCTCGTGATGATGGCCGGCTCGGACCAGGCCGATCCGCGGCACCCGGCGAGCAGCGTTTATCGCTGCTTCCTTCCGGACCTGACGAGGTTCACGCGTCGCCGCTGCGCGGGACCCGATCCTCAACGTCGACCACCA